>CAZKEK010000015.1:0-12850 GCA_964551805.1 uncultured Candidatus Peribacteria bacterium | reverse complement strand
GGCCGTAGCTCAGCGGTAGAGCGGGAGTCTCCAAAGCTCCGCGTCGCGGGTTCAATTCCTGCCGGTCCTGCCATTATTAGTATCAGCAAATGCTGATATTTTTTTATATATAAAAAATTTTAAAACTTGAGTTTATTTATATATTTAGTGTGGGCTATGTAAAAATTTAGTCTTTCAATAGTTCTATCTTTTTTTTGTTTGCTATGTATTTTACTCATTCGAATCGGAGTATACTATTAATTCATCCTAGTATAGCACAAAGAAAATATCCAATGGGCATAGAAGAAAAATGGAAGATGTTTTGTATCGTTGGTATATATACCATTGCTCATAAAAGTCATAGTGTTCATATAAGTATTGGGAATAATGCGTTGTTTTTTACTTTGAACATTTCGATAATATTATATTTCCATGAACGATTTACTAAAATAAGTGATAAATTTCCAACAATTAATGTTACAAATGCTGCCGTTTTTGCGATGATTTCTCATTGTCAAAGTCAGATATATATTTTATATATTATAAGTACCATAGCTAATGCGAAGAATCATTGGATAATACTGATGATTAATGTTCTTCTTCCAAAGAGTGGTTCTTTTGGTGAGCGTGGATTGCGTGACATAATATTTCTTTCTTCTTGTTCTCCTTCAAAAATAACTGAACATGCTGGATCTATAAGTAATTCCATAAATACTATGTGTATAGGATAGAGGATTGCTGGTCGTCAAAATACTATTGGTAATATCGCCATTCCTGCTATAGGAATGTGCACACTTACAATATAAATCATTGCTTTTTTGAGGTTATCAAATACCCTTCTTCCCATTCTTACTCAATCAACTATAGAAGAAAAATCATCATCTAATAAGACGATTGCTGAAGATTCTCTTGCTACATCTGTTCCTCTTTTTCCCATAGCTATTCCTATATGTGCAGCTTTAAGTGCAGGTGCATCATTTACTCCATCGCCGGTCATCGCCACAAAATCACCATGTTTTTTGAGAAGATTTATGATGATCAATTTTTCTTCAGGAGCGACTCTTGCCAAAATATTAGTATTTTCTATTCTTTTAAGCAATTCTTGTTCAGATAATATTCTGAGTTCTTCTCCTGTGATAACATTTTCTGGATGTGCTAGTCCTATTTCTTTGGCTATATGTTGTGCAGTAGCAGGGTAATCTCCCGTAATCATAATTACTTTTATTCCTGCCGCATAACATTCTTTTATTGCTTGAGGTACGGCCTTTCTAATTGGATCTATCCATCCTATTAATCCTATGAATTCATAGGTAAGTTCTTCTTGTGTTTTTGGTAATGTGGTTCAGTTAATTTTTGCTTTGGCTACTCATAAGATTCTTAATCATTCGTTTGCCATGATGTCTATTTGTTTCATTATTGCTTTTTGTTCTTGTTCGTTCATTTTACAGAGCTTCATAATCGCTTCAGGAGCTCATTTACTTCCTATAGTCAGCTCTTGTGTTGTTGGTTCTTTTCGTACGTGAGAGAGCGCGAGGAGTTGTTTCGTAAGCGGATATTCTTGAATCAAAGTAAAATCGTGAATGTGTTCAGCATCAATGTTTTTTCCTATTAGTTCTAGTGCTTTTTCCATGGGATCAAATGGATCTTTTTTGCTTGCAAGTAGTCCATATTCAATAAGTTTATGAAATGATTCTGGAATCTCTTTATTTTCCTGTATATCAAAAAAGGCATTGTTGGTATAGAGTTTTTTTACCGTCATTTTGTTTTGAGTGATTGTTCCTGTTTTGTCTGTACAAAGTACAGTTGCTGCTCAGAGTGTCTCTACGGCTGCCATTTTTCTTGTAAGTACATTTTTTTTGGACATTCTCCATGCTCAAATAGCAAGAAATACGGTTAAAACCACAGGAAATTCTTCTGGTAATATTCACATGGCTAATGTTAATCACGAAAGAATACCTTTGATTCGGTCTCCCGTGATACTACTATATATAAGGAATATTACTATACACAAACTTATTGCTATAATAAATGCTACCGTTACTATTTTTTTTACTTCTTTTTGCAAAAATGTTTTTTCGTTTTTTATTTCACTGATTGCTTTTCCAATACGTCACATCTCTGTATTTATTCCTATAGAAAGGACTTTCGCTACGCATTGTCATTGTACAAGCATAGTTCATGAAAAGAGAAATGGTTGATCATCGCCTCATGGTCTAAAATGGGTATAATCTATTTTTTCTGATGCTGATTTTCTTACCGGAACGGATTCTCCAGTAAGTAATGATTCGTCAATACTACAATTTCTGCTTCGTAAGAGTACGCAATCTGCTGGTATTTTATCTCCTTCGTTCATTACAATAATATCATCTACTACAACTTCTCTTCCTGGTATTCTTATATGTTCCCCATTTCTTATTACTAATGCTCTTGGACTAGAAAGATCTTTGAGCGCTTGTAGAGCATTTTCTGTCTTGTTCTCTTGGTAAATAGCTATGGCTATGATAAAAAAAATAGATCATAGTAGAATCAGTGCTTCTTGGATGTCTCATAGAAAAATGTAGAGTGTTCCACAAGCTAATAATAAGAGAAGCATTGGTTCTTTTACAACGTCTCGTATGATTTCAAAAATATTTTTTTTCTTTGTGGTTGGCAGTTCGTTATATCCATATTTTTTTCTTTTTTCTTCAACTTCTTTCTCTCAAAGTCACATGAGTTTTTTGACTTCGGCTTCTGTCATAAGCATAAGAAATAGTTATATAATAAAAAATATTTTTCATATATTGAATTACTATAATTTTTATCTATATATTAGCAAATAAATTTTATATTGTTTTGTTGTTTTATGGTTGCTCTTAGCTCAATACATATTGATGATTCTTGGAAAAATGTTCTTGTTCATGAGTTTGCTCAACCATATTTTTCTGATATAAAAAAACAACTTCTTCAAGAAAAAGAATTGTGACATGTTGTTTATCCTTTATGATCACATATTTTCAATGCATTTACTCTGACTCCTTTTGATAAAGTTCGTGTAGTTATTCTCGGTCAGGATCCTTATCATGGTGAGTGAGAAGCTCATGGATTGTGTTTTTCTGTCCAGGATGGAGTGAAATTACCCCCTTCATTAAAAAATATTTTCAAAGAATTGAATACTGATATAGGTATGTCTCTACCTACAAAATGAGATCTTACTCATCGAGCAGAGCAGTGAGTATTCCTTTTGAATGCTAGTCTGACCGTCAGAAAAGATGAGCCAAATTCTCATAAAGATATTGGATGGCAGCATTTTACTGACGCAGTTATCAAAACTATTTCTGATAAAAAAGATGGAGTAATCTTCCTTCTTCGATGAGCATTCGCACAAAAAAAGAAAGAACTTATAGACACGACTAGACATATCATTTTAGAATGTCCACATCCATCACCATTTAGCGTACATAAGTGATTTTTTGGTTGTAAACATTTTTCGAAAGTGAATGAAATATTGAAAAGTAGAGGAGAAAAAGAGATTGACTGGAGTGTGGAGTAATTTATTTTATTATACGAAGATGAGAAAAAAAATAGAATTTAATATATCTAAATTATCTATCAAGACTTTGCGTGATTGAAAAACAGAAAAGTCTATTTCTGATGTATTAAAGGAAAATACCATAAAAGAGATGATTTCTGAGTGATTGATTACAATGAAAAATAAACAATCCAATCTTTTATGTATTTCTTTTTTGGATCCTGCTTTAGTAAAAGGAGTTACGACATGTCAGTATACCATTAAAAAATATCAACCTGATCAAAAATTGAGATTTTTGAGTAGCTATTGAGCTTGTCCGTGTGTGATAATGACATTTTATGATCCATTGGAAATGAAATGAGGAATTGCTCATTTGACGGTTGATACATCAGTAGATAAAAGTTTAGAAGATATATTATCTCATTTTGATAATTTATATTGATTACAGATATTTGTTTGTTGATGAAGTGATATGGAAGAAAGTAAGGAACTTGTGGATAATATATATAATTTTTTGAATTCGAGAAAGTTATATTATTATAGCAGAGCTTTTTCTGAAAGATGAAAACAAAAAGGTGTACCAGAAGTAGAATGAATCGCATTAGATATTTTAACATGACATATATATGATAGCGTCCCTACTTCATCAGTAAAGACTTATATATCAGAAGAATTTGAAGATACTCTTATTGAAATATAAAATGCTTTTTTATTGTTTGTCAAAAACCTATGAAACTTATCAAAGAAGAAATTATCTTTCAATGAAAAATTATAGAAGTAGTTCAACAAACTGTTGAGATTGGTGATAAGCAACTTCTTCGAGAAATAGCGAGAAGATCTCCGTGAGTTCGTCTTATTGTTTGTGATGGAGACAAAATTCTTCTTACTAAGGAATTTCGTAGAGAAATTGATGGATATGATTATCGTTTGCCTGGTGGTAAGGTTTTCGATACGCTCAAAGAATATAATGAACATAGAAATGATATAGAAAGCTACGCTTTACTTTGAGTTAAACGTGAATGTGAAGAAGAAACGTGACTTATCCCTCAGGATATTTCTCTTTATTATATTTCTAAAATTTGAGCTACTATGGAGCGAGATTTGTATTATTATGTAATTGCAAAATTTTCCCATCATGAAAAAGGACAACAGTTAGAACTTGGGGAAAATATAACCGTGGAATGGAAAACTCAAGAAGAAATATTTGCGCTCATTAAACAATGAGCTATGAATGAAGATAGATCGGTAGGTGTTTTGATGAGGTATTTAAGCTAAAAATATTTTTTAATCTCTTTTTTAAACATCTCGGCATCTTTTTTGTTGTGTCTGTAGGTTATCTTACATTCGCATTTCATTTTGAAAATGTTCTGAAATCATTGTGGATTAAAGTTTTTTATGTCTTGGATATTGTCAAAAAATGCTTTGAAATATTGGTTGATGATGTCAGGGAAATATGCTTCAAGAATATAATCGCCTATGATATTTATAAAATACCCATCTTTGAGAAACTTTGTTTTGTGATTACAAACAACATCTATTCATTGTATTCTTATAATACTCGTAGCATACTCGTCCATAATGCTTTCATTACCAACAAGTAAATATACTTTGCCCATTTGTTGCTTCATATTTTTGAAATTAGTTGTTTCAGTTTCGGGTGTTCCTAAAATATGGTAGACATGAGCATTATACATATATAACGCATCTTTTTCTGTTTTTTTCAATGCCATTGCGCTTAATAAGTCTGCTCGAATATTGTCTAGGTCTATGAGCGATGAAGCATAGAAGGTTTTCTGTTCTCATTCTTTGATATCTATTCTTAAGGTATTTGATTCCCGATATGTCTGTTTTATTTTGTTGGTGAGTTCTGTCAGCGAAAGTATCCATGCGGTGTGAAGTTTCAGTTTTCCCTGTTCTTTTGTTAAAATCTGATTGTCCAATAGCGTATCGATGATTTTATAAAAATTAGGAAGAGATATCTTTTCCTTTTTTATGATTGATTTATGGAGTGTCTGAATTGTGTGATTCTGGTTTTCTGCTAGTTCTCGAAAGATCTTGTCGTAGAGTGGTTTCGTGAAGAACATTTTTTTTATCAAAAATAAATATTATCAAATAATGAAAATTATTTACTTTAAATTATCAAATCTATTTACATTTTATACTAAATAATTACATTCGTAAATGACAAAAAAAATAAAAAAAAATAACAAAAATAAAAATAGGAGATCATTAACATGAAAATATTTATATTTGTATTAAGGTTCTTTTTGACACTGGTACTTGTTAGGGTTGGTTATTTTGTTTTAACTCCTGCTTGTGGATTGCCTCTTATCTTAGCATTAATTACTTTTTTTCTAATAAGTGCTATTATACTTTGTATATTAATAAAAATGTTTTTATAGCCAAATTTAATAAAAAAAACAAATTAAAATAAAAAAAATATGAAAACAAAATGTTTTGTATTTGTAATAATTTTACAAATTATTTGTGTGTTTGCTTATGCACAAAATCATCAACATTTCACTCCCTATAGAAGTGAATCAGTCCGCATTATTCGTATAGATACTAACATCTATAAAGAAACAACAGCTGTTGTTATAGAGGGATTATCTAGTACAACAAACGTTGATGTAAAGGTTTTGTATACGATCCCAAAACATCTAAGAAAATTGGATACTGAGACCATTGATGCTGTTGTTCGTAAAAATGCATCATTCACTACTATCAGATGGTCTTGGTTTATTATTTGGGAATATACATATACCAAGATTGATATTTGCAAAAAATTCTCTTGGGTTTCAATTAAAAATTTATTTATTGGATATTGCTTTTTAATTATTCTCTTTTTGATAGTAGTTTTTTCTTTGGCGAAAAGTATTAAAAAGGGTATTATGCAGTTGAAATCTTTTCCTTCGGTAGAAGATTATAAGTTCGATATTTTCCTTATCTTTGCTTATCATCTGTTAATAGATATCATTGCTATGATTATTACAGTGATACAATATCCTATTATCGATTTAGATGTGTTCTTTGGATTTATTGTCTATAATTGTGTCATATTAGTTATGTTATATTTACTAAATATTAGTTATAGAAAATGCTTTAAATAATATTGAACTGTTGTAAAATGTAGCTGGAAGTTTTCTTCCGGCTTTTTTTTGTCAAAAAAAGATTTGACAACAACGAGGAGATGTATATCTTTTTTTTTTGTACGATTGTTTTTATACTACAAATATTTATTATCTTCTTATGGATCTCAAAACAACCCTCAAAACCACTCCTAAGTATATTGCATTATTAGCTGACAATGGCATTGTTACCGTGAAAGATTTTTTGCAATATTTTCCGAGGGCGTATGAAGATAGATCGACGATTAGAAATCTCAATGAACTTGTTTTTAATGAAAAATGAATTACTGCTACCAAATGAAAAATACTTAGCAAAAAAATTTTTATGAGGTGAGGAAAGAGGATTTATGATATTGCGTTTGTGGATCCTGTAGGAAATAAGGGGCAGATTACCATATTTAATTCTTGATTTCTTGCAAGTAAAATTCATGAAGATAAGCGATATATTATCGTGGGGAAGCCACTTATAAAATATGGAAGAACTACGTTTTCGCATCCTGATGTTGTAGAGACGGAGGCACCTGAAAGTGAAATGATAAATGATAAATGATGAATGATAAATGATAATGGAAAGCTTTCGAATTGAAATGATCAACACGCAACTGAAGTTTATAACAGTGGGAGGATTTTTCCTATTTATCCTGAATTGATGTGAATTTCTCCATGACGATTCGCCCAAAAAATGTGGTGATTGATGGACAATGTTGACGTAATTTTTTCTGAGTACTTACCTGATGAATTCATACAAAAATTCTGACTTATGGGAGTACAAGAAACGATAAAAGAAATGCATTATCCTACAACATTTGAAAAACAAAAACAAGCTAATCTTAGAATATTCTTTGATAGACTTTTGAGAATACAATTGTATTCGTTGCGTAACCGTACTGCTTATCAGCAACAGCAAACATATATGGGTGGGTATGATATAGAATGGGATATTATCAAAGATATTCTTTCTGGTTTGCCATTTCAATTAACTAATGCACAAAAAAAAGTACTTAAACAAATTACGGAAAATATTCATGAGCCGAAACCTATGCTGAGATTGCTTCAATGAGATGTGGGAAGTGGAAAAACTGTAGTAGCTGCTGCTTCTGCATATTATACGTACAAAAAGTTTTGAGGACAGTCGGTCTTTTTGGCTCCTCTTGAAGTCTTGGCAAATCA
Organism: uncultured Candidatus Peribacteria bacterium; assembly: GCA_964551805.1. Classification (GTDB taxonomy): domain Bacteria; phylum Patescibacteriota; class Gracilibacteria; order Absconditabacterales; family Absconditicoccaceae; genus CAJBLF01. The sequence continues at coordinate 5,065 of CAZKEK010000015.1, read as the reverse complement.
ACATTATAAAACTTTAGCAAAATTGTTTTTGCCATTGTGACTTAGAGTGGCTTTGCTTACTTGATCTTTACCCAAATCGGAAAAAGATAAAATAAAATTAGATTTGGCTGAATGAAGAATACACGCTATTGTGTGAACACACGCGGTTATCCAAAAAGATATTCAGTTTAAACAACTTCAGTTTGTCGTTATCGATGAACAACATAAATTTGGGGTAAGACAAAGAGCTTTTTTCAAAAAGTTTTGAGCTCCTCATATCTTGCAGATGAGTGCTACTCCTATTCCAAGGTCTATGGCGCTAGCATTTTTCTGAGAGTTTGATGTAAGTATCATAGATGAAATGCCTGTAGGAAGAAAATGAATTATTACCAAAGTTATCTCAGAAAAAGAATATGTAAAACTTAAACCACGAGTACTTGATCATATCAATAAGTGACAAAAAGTATTTATTGTTACTCCGCTGATTGATGAATCAGAAAAACTTGAAGATGTAAACTCTGCTCTAGTGGAATTTGAATATATCCAAGAACTTTATCCTGAGCTTAAGTGAAAGATAGGTATCTTGCATGGTAAAATGAAGTCAAAAGAAAAAGAAGAAGTTATGAATAATTTTAAAATAGGAAAAATATGTCTACTTGTGTCTACTACTGTCATTGAGGTTGGGGTTGATATTCCCGAAGCAACGATTATGGTGATTAAAAATGCTGAAAGGTTTTGACTTTCACAACTTCATCAGCTAAGAGGAAGAATAGGAAGATCTGATATTCAATCCTATTGTTTTTTGGAAACAAAGAGTAAAACAGGAGAGACCTGAAAAAGACTTCAAGCAATGGAAGATACCAATGACTGATTTAAACTTGCAGAACTAGATCTTCAAAATCGTGGTGCTGGAGAAATCCTTGGAACAATGCAATCCTGAGAATCCGATATTCCCTTGGAAATATTGTCTGATTTAAAATTTTTGGAAAAGATTCAAGAAGGCGCAAAATGGCTCCTCGAAAAATATCCTAATTTGGATTGATTACCTGGTCTTCAAAAATACTTAGCAGAAAAAATGGGTGATGTATTAGCATAAAATTCATTTTGGGTGTTGTGATTGAAATTGATTTCAGATTTATTATACTCTATAGGAACGATTTTATTTGTTATTTTTTGCGGAGTATGAAAAAGTGATTATGGTTTCTTTTGTTCTTTGTTTTTTTGGCTACATGAGGTATTCAATTGTATAAAAACCTTAATGTGCAAGGCAATATCGTTGAGGTTGTTCGTGAAACAAAAGATGTTTCGCTCAATGATTTTTTGAAAAATTATACTCAATGAACTTTTAAAAAGGTCGTTTTGGAGGATGAAACCTCACTTAAATGATATGAATATTTGGAAACAGGTGCTTCTATGCCACTTATGACATTAAATAAACATCTTACTGAACAATATCTCAATGTATTTGCTACTAAAAAGCCATTGGGAACGTCATTAAAAGATTTATGAATCTCTCTTACGGGACCTGTTGTAGTGGAAGTAAAGTTCAATGAAAAAACTTGGCGATCTTCTCTTTTGCAAGATGTTTGACCATTGCTCCTTGTTTTTGTTTTGCTGTTGCTAATATTTAAATTTGCTATGCCAAAATGATGATGAGCGTTTCCTTTTAGTGTCAAAGCAGGAAAACTCAATACCTCAAAAACCATGAAAACAAAATTTAGTGATGTGGCGGGTATGGAAGAAGTAAAAATGGAATTGTCAGAAATAGTTGATTATCTCAAAAACCCTACAAAATATCAGAAAGTGGGTGCTAGACATCCAAAATGAGTGTTGCTTTTTGGTCAGCCATGATCTGGTAAAACATTGCTCGCAAGAGCGGTTGCTGGCGAATCAAATGTAGCTTTCTTTTCTGTCTCATGATCTGAGTTTATGGAAATGCTCGTTGGTATGTGAGCGGCCAAAGTTAGAGAGCTTTTTGGTAAGGCAAAAGCTGCGGGAAGAGCAATTATTTTTATTGATGAGATAGATGCTATTGGAAAAAGAAGAGGAAATGGAAATACTGGAGGACATCAAGAACAAGAACAAACATTAAATCAGATTTTGACCGAGATGGATGGATTTGATACCACGACAAATATTATTGTGATGGCAGCGACGAATAGGCCAGATATTCTTGACCCTGCACTGATGAGAGCGGGAAGGTTTGATAGAAAAGTGTATGTTTCAGAGCCTACGTATGAAGAAAGAATACTTATTTTTGATTATTATCTTAAGGGAAAAAAACTTGATGCCTCTATAAATGTTCCTTCGTTAGCAAAGAGAACTAGCGGTTTGGTTGGTGCTGATATCGAAAATATCGTGAATGAAGCAGCGCTCAAAGAAGCCAAGGAAAATAGGAGTATTTTGGATCAGAAAGATTTTGAATATGCATTGGAAAAAGTTATTATGGGACCAGAAAAAAAAGTAAAATCTATGCAAGAACATGAAAAAAATATTATAGCGTTTCATGAGCTTGGACATGCGATTACTTCTCATTTATTACCCAATGCTGATCCGGTAGAAAAAATTTCTATCGTTCGTAGAGGTCATGCGCTTGGGGTTACGTGGATTACTCCAAATGAAGATATGTATCTTTCTTCAAAGGCAAAATTTTTGGATGAAGTCGTTTCTTTGCTTGGATGAAGAGCTGCTGAAGAAGTATTTTTTGGTGGAGATAATATTACTACATGAGCTTCCAATGATTTTGAAAAAGCTACAGATATCATAACCAATATGCTGGTAAAATATGGTATGGATAAGGATCTTGGAACGATATCTTATGTCGACAGAGGGTCTGATGAATATAGAATGTACAAAACATATAGCGATACCACTGCTCAGCTTATTGATCAAAAAATCAAAACATATATTGCTGAATGTTATGAAAAATCTAAAAAAATAATTGAAAAAAATAAAAATCTGATTACGTCACTTTCGGTTGTGCTTTTGGATAAAGAATACCTTTCCAAAGAAGAATTTGAATCTATGATTGCTGACTTTTCTAAAACAAAAAAACCAATAAAATAATTTTATTTTTCTTCCTTTATTGATGGCAAAAAATGCATATGTTTTGGATCGATACACCAATAAAAATGTCTTACTCAAAAATGTGTCTGATGATATTTTTTCTAAACTTAAAGTAGGAGATAAAATTGTCTATTCTTCGACCGATCAAACCTGAGTAAGTAAACAGACTATCGGAATATATTTGTGACACGAAATTTTGACTGATAGAGAAGGTGTTTTTCAAAAAGTTCTTAATGATGAAGATAAAGAGTTTTTTAACGAACAACAAAAGTTGGCATTGGATATCTTTCCTTTGTTTAAAAAATCATTTAAAAAGTTTTTTCCTGATTCTATTCCTGTTACTGCTAGATATCAGGTATTTGGCGACCAATTATATTTCTATTTCTATTCAGAGGGGAGATATGTGTTTACTGAATTTGTAAAAGAATTTAGAGAAAAACTCTGAAAAAATATATTTTTGTTTCAAATATGAGCTAGAGATATGGTTAAAATGTCTCCAGGAACGGATTGTATCGTTTGATGTAATGGTATTAGTCTTTGTTGTAAGAGTTCTAGAGTATTGCCAAGTGTAGAAATAGAAAATATTGTGTTGCAAAATTTGGAAGGAAGAGATATTGAAAAGCTAAAATGAAGATGTGGAAAACTTAAATGTTGTTTGATTTATGAATTGGAAACCTATATAGATGAAAGTAAAAAATTTCCACCAAAATGATCGTATGTAGAAAATAAATGATGTGAATTGTGTGGGGTGGTTTCTTCATTTAATATTATCAATGGTGATGTGACTATGAGAACCAAAGAAGGAATTACTGTTAGAATACCTTATACCACTATCAAAAAAGTAGTTTTACCGACAAAAAAAGATTCTTCTTCTGAGGCGGTAGCTCAAGGAACGTCATCACCTATTACCAAAAAATAATAGTTCTGTTGTTTATTTATTCTATTATTTATTACTATGTTGAAAATATCTGTATTGCTTTGGATGATTTTGATTGTTGTTCTGATTACTTTGCCTACGGGAGTAACATCGTTTTTCTTTTCCAAAAAAATATTGAAAAAGTTGTCTCATTTGTTTGGGAAGATAGATACCTTTGATGCGTTTGTAAAAACTAAAAGAGAAGTTGTTTATTGGTATACAAAATTACTTTCTCGTGTGTCTAGTTCGTTTGCTTCTCGTATACGTAAACAAAAACTCTCTTCTTTACAACAACATACTACACTTACTGATGATTCTATAGAACATATGAATGCAGCAGAAATTCATTCTCTGGATACTGATGATGTTTCTCTTTCTCCTGATAATGAGAGATTGTTGTTGGTTAAAAAAAGAAGAATCATTGAAAAGATAATTTATGAAGCGTTAGGGTTTAGAAAAGATGGAAAACTTGATGAATATGAAAAGAAGATTATAGAGTGATTGGCTATTGATGGTGAAGACAAAGATCTCAATAAACTCTTGGCTGATTTGTATTTTACTATGGGTACCTACAAAAAGGCGCTTCCTATTCTCAAAAAAATAGTAGAACTAGATCCAAAAGATCATAAAGCTATTTGGCAAATCTGAGAAATATATCTTACTTCTAGTGATTTTGATGTGGCAGAATTGCTTATCAAAAAGGCTATTGCTATCAGTCCAACCAATCCAAAATACTATATAAGTATGGTAGAACTTCTCTATAATACAGAAAGAAAACACGATGCTATTATTGAGATGGAAAAAGTAATTAAACTAAGACCCACAAACTCTGCATATATTCTTACTTTAGCTGATCTTTATCGAGAAGAGGGAGATTTGGATAGTGCCAAGAAGTATTATTTTAGAGTTTTGGAATACGAACCGTCCAATGAAAAGGCAAAAAAACAAAGAGCTAGTAATATAATTGTGGTAAAAAACTTTAATAAAACTTTTTTAAACAATCTATTAAGTATGTGTTTCTTAGAAAGATAAAACAACATTACTTTACTCCCTACAACTAAACTGATAGCAAATAAAACTAACATTGTAATTATTAGTACTAAT
>CAZKEK010000014.1:0-12998 GCA_964551805.1 uncultured Candidatus Peribacteria bacterium | reverse complement strand
AATCTTCAAAACAGTTGATGAATATTTCCGAAATAAATAAAGGTAAAAAAGATGCTACACAGACAAAATATAATGAAGAATTAAAGAACAAAACTGTTGAAAAACAGATTGTTGATAAAAGATTTGATAATCTTAATAATTTCCTTAAGAAAAAATCATTCTATGGAGGTGATAGTAACCAAAGATTTCAAAGTAAATGAATCTATGCTAGTTGAAATTGAATCTGAGCTGAATGAGTTGGCTATGGTTTACTTAACGTAGATGATAAGTCCTTTAAAAATTATAGATATGAAATACATAAAAAAGAAAATTGATCCTATTTATTAGTTCTTACTACTGATCCGGGTTCGAACATTCAAACTAAAACTGAAATTACATTAGATTCAGATCAATTAGATAAACAGCTAGATACTATGGTATCTAAAATACAAAATATAAAGAACGAGAATGAAAATAAAGAAAAATCTAAAAAACAACAAGATGCAAAAAAGGCCGAAGCAGCTAGACGTATTATGGATCTTGCGCAAATTGACCAAAAAATAGATCAAGCATACGCAGATGCATAAAAATACAATTTCATATCCAAAAAAACCGCTCAGGCGGTTTTTTTTACAATAGTCCATAATAAGATAATTCCATCATTTATCATTTAAAATTTATCATTTATCATTATTTGTTTAGGTGCTTGAGTTGTATTTTCAAAAATCCCAGATGCCAAGAGAAAAGGTAACATATAAAGTGTGGAAATTGTCATAAAACGTAGAAATACTATCATTTTCAGTTGGTTACAATTTGTAACTACCTCAGATTATTCGGTTTTTCTTAAATTATTTTTTTTCGAGTTTAGTTTGTTCTTGTATCAAACGATCAAAATCTGATTCAAAAAATCTATCTTGTGCTATCCTATATTTCTCAAACTCGCTTTCTGCAAATGATTTTGCAATTTCTGCGGAAACTTTTCAAGGAGTATCTAGAAGTTCTTTGTTGTTGAATTTGAGAAATACATCAAGTTTTTCTTTTCGGTCTTGCATGGTCATTGGTATTTTACCCTCTGCTTGGTCTTCTGCATAATCAAGATACATAGTTACAAAACGATCTAATTTTTTTATTTCACCTAATTCAAGATAATTTTTTGCTACGATAACATCAGATTTTGTTATTTTTCCGAGCGGTGCTTTTTTCCATGTTTGCAATCACATATGTGGCTTATTACTACCAGCTCTTTTTGTGATTAATTCAGGAGCCGTCTGTCAGTGAATTGCATAGTGGAGTTTGTTCTGGACTGTTGCAAAAAATTCCTTGGTGAGTGGGGATTCACTATCATAATCAACGGCTGTTGCATAAATATCAGTAATTTTTTGATAAAACCTTCTTTCACTTGCTCTGATTTCGCGTATTTCCCAAAGCAAATCTTGGTAATATTCTTCTCCCAAAAATGTTCAATTTTTGAGTCTTTCATTGTCTAATACATATCATTTGATAGCAAATTGCTTCAGAACTTTCATTGCTCGTTGACGAAATTGGATAGCTCTAGTGGAATTCGTACGAAAACCGACAGCTATCACAGTTTCTAGATTATAATGTTTGATATCGTAGGTTTTGTCATTACTGGCAACTGTTAGGAAATTCCTAATAGTTCATTCTGGGTGTATTTCTCATGACTCCCAGATATGTTTCAAATGTTCATTGATAGTCGCTACTGCTACATCAAAAAGTACTGACATCATTTTTTGTGTCATCCATAGATTTTTATCTTCAAAACGAACTTCTACGCTATTTTCTCCTGTGGAAGCCGTGAAAATAAGGAATTCTGCGGTACTGTTTTTTATTGATAGTTTATCCATGATACATCGCTAGAGAGTAAATATTTTTGTTATTATAAAAATATGGAATCAGTTGTCAAATTATTTTTTGACAAAATAATCCAAATTTAAGGGGGGTGAGGCAAGCAAAAATCTCCATTTCTCAAAAGATTTTTTATAAAAACATAGAAAAACTAGTTCTCACCTATATAAAAAAGTCCTTCAAAAATTTGACAAATCGCGTGGGGGGGGGGGTATACTTATATTGTTATTATTTTATTTGTTTATTTCACTAGTATGACACCACCAATTGAAGAAATCAACGTCACTCCAGAAAATGCAAAAGATCTTACAGATGAAGAGATAGATATTGTTGTTGCTGAGAAACAAAGAAGAATTTCCGCAAATTTTAATGATTCCAAAGAATCAACAAAAAAAAATTTGCTCAATAAGCCGAATATGACTGCCAAAGATAAAGAAGGAATGCAAAAATCCATTGATTATCTCATAGAGAAAAAAATGGATACGTCAGAGAATCTAAAAAAGCTTGATGCTATCGTTTATACCGCAGAATCTATCGAGGTTGGTGGTGTTAAGCGAGCGAGAAAAGATATTACCGCAAAACCAAATGGCAAAAATATTTTCCAACACAACAACGTGACGTACTTCCAACGAAGTGAAAGTATGATCAAAGAACAAAATGATTTGCTTGCGAAACAATGAATGGAGATTCCATTGGATAGTGCTTATGAAAAATCAATGAGAGCTTTGCCTGGTGAATATTCAAATCGGTATGAATGATGAAATATCTTATCCTTTATTACAGATATGTCAATGGATGGCGTTTGGGATAGTGACGGCACATTGGATGACGAAGGTAGATTTGGATATCGTTGGTCGGCTTCTCCGAAAGACGGTCATAACGCTCGGACCTTCGGATTCGATGGGGGTAAAGGTTGACTCAATCGAAATGACAGGGACTACGCTCTTCCAGTCCGTCCTGTGCTCAAGTAACTCCTGTCCGCCAAAGGCGGTATTCGACTATTTGTCTATTTCAGAAATAATACACAAAAAAAACCGCTCAGGCGGTTTTTTTTACAATAGTCCATAATAAGATAATTCCATCATTTATCATTTAAAATTTATCATTTATCATTATTTGTTTAGGTGCTTGAGTTGTATTTTCAAAAATCCCAAAATCTCTTTCTTGCTATTTCTCGTTTTGATATCCGTCATTACCCAGTCGAGGGATTTTTTGAGTAATTTTCCAATAGCTGGTCAAGCAGGCAATTTCAATTCTTGAATAATATCTCCACCGTCGATAGCGAGATTCTTCATCGTGAATTGTCCTTCTTCTTTGTGAAGTTTGGTCAGAATATGTTTTATTTTGTCTACATCAGAAAGGTCACTGCTATTTTGCAATGGATTATATTGTCCTAATCTATCCGCCATAGTAATATCTAGGATATTCATAGCTTTTTCATAGCCAGCTTCGCTCAAAAATGATCTGACTTTTTTCTCGACATTTTCAGCTTTGGCGAAAATCATCTCTTCTGGGGTGTGGTGGTGAGCAATATATCGTGCAATAGTTTCTATTTCTTTGCTAGAAAATCCGAGCGCTTTAAAATCTGTTTTGGCGTACTCAGGTGAACTTCTTCTATGGTTGAGCGGTCACGCAATAATAGCTCTAATTTCTTCTTTGCTCAGGTCTTCGCCATACGCACCAAATTGATCTACTTTACCTACATCGTGATACAACATGGACAATCTTACGAGTGGATCTTTGTTTGTTTTTTGGAGCTCAAATAGACAGAGGAGGGTATGAACATAAATATCAAAAGGATGATATCTGATTGGTTGTTCGATGTTTTTTGTCGCATACAACGCAGGGAATAGGTGTTCCAACAATTTTGCTTCGTCAAGCAACGCAACAAATCCAAACGGATTTCAAACGGTAAACGCTTTCATAATCTCTTCTTTTATTCTTTCTTTGGCTACATTTTGTAGTAATGCATGATTTTTTTTGACACTTTTTCGGGTAAAGGGATCAAAATCAAATAAATTCACCTTATCACTATTTTTTCAACTTTTTAACTTTTCAACATTTCAACTTTTTAACTTTTTAACGGGTAAACCTTTTAACTTTTCATTCAACACATTTACAAATCTTATTGCTCTGATTATTCTCAAGGCATCTTCATTGAATCTTTTATCAGGATCTCCGACCGCTTTTAGTTTTTTGTGAAGCATATCTTGGAGGCCTTTTTGTGGATCGATAATAATTCTTAATGGTGCTGGTTTGAGGTTGTGTTTCCCTTTTACTTTTTTCTTGCCTATGCTAATAATAGTCGCTGAGTTTAGGAGTGGCAGTATTTGTTTTTTATCAATAGCACCTTCAGGAAAAAGTTGAGCAATTGTAGCAGGGGATTGGAGAATAAGAAGTTGTTCTTCTTTGATAAAAAGATATCCCTGCGTTTCCAATTTTTTGAGGAAAAAACTATCATCTGTATACGGGTAGCTAGTTTTCTCAGACAAACATTTTGTATAGTCAGGAGTATAAGAAGTAGTCGTATAATATACTGCGTTGATGGTAAAATCTCTTCTTTGCGCGTCCAAGAGAATATCATTGCTTCGAGTAATTTCACCCGGGTGACGAAAATCACTATAGTCACTTTCTGTTCTCAATGGTGTTAATTCATATTTAATTTCTAGTGGGCTATTATTTTCCATCTTTCAATCTTTCAATTTTTCCATTTTTTTGATAAGGGTCATGGTTCCAAATTTTTCCGTCATGAAGTACGACATTCCTGTTTTATCTATGAGTTTGTCTATTTTTTTTGGTTCTCATGCCATAGTAAAATCTATATCTGTCGGCGATTTTTCCGTTCATAGGAGTAAATCTCTGATACAACCACCAACAAGAAAAAGAGTCGTCAGTTTCTTAAATTTTTTTTGAAGAAATACGAGGTGGGTGTCTAAAATATCTAGGGTATCGAAACGAAGCATAGTAAGGATTAAAAACTAAGAAATATAGTCTATATATAGATAAAGTCATAAGCTTTTCAAGAAAAGAAAAAAGCATGGAAATATATTGGTAAGTCTATATACTCAATATAAATTTATTTATCATTTTGCTATGCAAAAAAAACTTCGTATTGCTATTGTTTGTGACGCTATTGATGATGATTCTCTTGGTGGATCATTTATTTCCGGAAAGAGATTCGGCGCATGACTTGCTAAGGCTGGACATGATATTATTCGGATTACTTCTACATTTCACGACGAATCCAAAAGAAAAGATTTTGCGTATGCAACGGTCTATGAATTTCCTCATACCCCACGTATATGAGCGTACGGCGTACGTTTTGCGTATGCTTCCGTTGCACGTTTATGCAAGATTTACCAGAAAGAAAAAATAGACATTATTTATAGCATCCAGTCAAATATTACTGCATGGCAATCTGTACGTGCAGCCAAGAGATTACATATTCCTATTGTCAGTCATTCGCATACCTTGCCAGAACTTTTTGCTCCAGGAGCACCACAATTCATACAAAAACTTATCAAAAAAATCGTTGCCTCTATGTATAGACAATATGATGGATTGATTTTTCCTACACAATTTTTGCAAAAGAAATTTGATGATGGTAATTTTACTATGCAACAAGCAATTATAGGGAATGGTGTAGATACAACAATTTTTCGTCCAGCTCCACAAAAAGACAAAAAAATATTCAATCTAGTATATGTGGGAAGATTAGATCCAGCAAAAAATATTCCATTACTTTTGGATGCGCTTCATCTGCTTCGTATGCAGAAGAAACTAAAAAAAAATCTTCGTTGCACAATAGTTGGATGATGAATCATGGAAAAAAAACTCCACCAACAAACAACTACGTATTGACTAGATGAAATAGTAACATTTACCGGAAAGATTGCCAGCGAATCAGAATATTTACTTCAATTATATCAACAAGCATCACTCTTTGTTTTTCCTTCACTCTATGAAACAGAATGAATGGTTGTACTCGAAGCTATGGCATGTGGATGTCCCTTGCTTGTAGCAAATAGTCCTACCAGCGCAGCCAAAGATTTCGTTCACAACAATGGATACACGTTTGATTGCAAGAATCCCCAAGATCTTGCCGACAAAATAGAAACATTATGCAACGACCAAGAATTGTGCGAGCGTATGCGCAAGGTAAGTTATGAAGAATCTCAAAAATTTTCCTTTACTCTGAGCGTCCAAAAATTAGAATCATTTTTGTGATCTTTTGTCTATCATACATAAACGTACTTTATTCGTTGTCTCATACGTATGGAATGAACAATAGTATTACTGCTAAAATATAAGTATTTGATTATGTTTTGACTTATGTTTGCAGAATGACCAATCGTAAGTTTTATCAGTGCATTTTTGGCAGCACAAGGATTTTTTTCATTTGGTATAGTCTATATACTTTCTATATTTGGTGATGTAATTGGTGATGTAATGCGATATCGAGTAGGAAGGTTTGCGAGAAGATTCGGTGCAAATACATTTTTGGAAATGCAAAAAAGAGGGGAAAGTATAGATATAGCATCACTTAGTCGAAAATTGCGCATCAGTGTCCGAGCAGCCAAAAAAATACAAAACCTAGAACAAAAACCAATTTTCCAATATCTCAATGATCAGATGAAAAAACGTTTTTTCTGGGCATTATTCCTCATAAAGATTACTCCGCCGTTGTCCGTACCTGGACAAATTTCATTCGGATTTTTCAACATACCATTCCCCAAATTTTTCATTCAAACTACGTTTCTCATTATTGTATTTGAATCTGTTTTTCTCAATCTCTGATATTTTAGTAGTATGTCGATAAATGTATTCAAAAACAATTTAGATACCTTTGGTTTAGTAATAAGTGTCGTCGTAATTGGAGGACTCGCGTTGTGGGGGAGTTTTTCTATCATCAAAAAAATAAAATCGTTGTCAAAAGTCAGAGAATAATTTTTTATTTCTAGAATATGCCTATGAAGAAAAAAATTTTTTTTCTCTATCTTCAAGCAGGTGGTGGTCATATTTCCACGGCGAGAGCAATAGCAAAATATATGGAACAACACCATGAATCCATAGAACCTGTCCTTATCGATGGGTTTACCGAAGCGCCCTCATGGCTCAAAAAAATAGTCATTGATGGCTATAAAACTTCACAAACCAAAGGACAACGAGTCTATGAATTGCTCTATCGAATACATAAACGATGGCTTGCTGCAAAAATTTCTCAAGTAGGTATCTCTTGGTTGTTGCAAAAATATATCAAAAAAGCACTTCTTCAATATGATCCATCTCATGTGGTAGTACTTCATTTTTTCTTGGTAAGACCTGTGGTCCATGCGATCAAAGCTAGAGCAAAACCTATCCCTGTCACGACCATCATTACCGATCCATTTACTCTTCATCCATTACGATCTTTGGACAAATATATGGAATATGTAGTATTTTCCGAAAGAGCAAAAAATATTGTTCTCAAGAGATGAGTAGACCTTGCACAGATTCATGTTTTTCCAACAATTCTCAAAGAAGAATTTTCTCATCCCATGCCAGCAGAAAAAATCATGGAAAAGAAAAAAGAATTAGGACTTGTGTTGGATAAAAAGATAGTTTTTATTATGGGTGCAGGCGATGGAATGCCCAAGTGAGAAAAAATTCTCCAAGAACTTATCACTACCAAAACAGATGCTCAGATTATTCTTGTTTGTGGAAAAAATCAAAACCTCTATCATAAAGTCAAAAAAATAGCAGCAACACATCCGGAATATACCATAAAAATATTCTGATTTATCGATTTTATGTATGACTTGGTAAACGTCGCGGATATCATCATCACCAAGGGATGACCTGCCACGATAATGGAAATTCTTATGATGAATAAAATCCCAGTGATCAATAGTTATATTCGAGAACAAGAAAAATGAAATGTAGAATTTGTCGTCCAAAACAAACTTGGTTTCTATCAGCCCAACATCAAAAAAATGGTTGCTCTTGTGCATGAAATGATTTCTGCAGATCTTTCTTCCTATTACGAAAATATAAAAAATCTTCATCTTAGAAATGGTACCGCTGAAGTAGCAGAGTATTTGTTGAAGAAATAAAAAAAATCTGAACTTCATCAGATTATTTCATCTAGGAACAACCGGGAGCTCTTTGAACAGATATATAACAATCTGCTATGAAAAGCCAAGATTCCATTCATCCAGAGTCTTATGCAGTTCTACGTTAGGAATATAAAAGAAGAGTTCAGTATAGAAAGCCAGTTAACAGAAAAGCAGAAAGTCCTGTACTGATTTAAGGAGTTTTAGATTGTTAGGGGGTGTTTTGGATATTAAGACAAAGAGATATGAACAATACCTATGATTTGGAGATGATGTTTTCAAACACAAACACGTACTATGAAAACTCCTTAAAGATCAATAGTCTATATGAATATTGCTTGTATGTCCAGAAAGAATGGTAGTATTGCTCTTATTGGTTGACTTGCACTTGAGGTCTAGGAGATAATCATATAATGGGAGTATATTTATATCATAGATTATTATGAGACTGATTTAATCCAAGCATTATACTCTTCAATTCGTTTCCAATCGTTATCTGTGAATCCTTCTGGATCACTTAATTTTTTTTTAATTTCTCGTTCTTCATCTTGTGTTTGTGGAATATAGACTTCTTGAATTTCACAAATCATTTTTTGAGAAGTTATTCAATCTCGGTTCTGATTTACTACATAGAAATCATTGAGTCCTTTGTTATATGTTGCATCAATATCTATTCATTTTTCATCAATCCAAAGTTTTAGAAATACATGATATCACTTTTTTGTGGCTAATCACCAATCTTTAAGATTTTCTGGAAGATATGCCATATCGAAGGTGAATGGTAGAAAACATAATTCAGCACGATATCAAAGCTTTTCATAGATAGTTTTTAATAATCTATGCTTTGATGCACAGTATCATTCTTTACAAGTAAGTAATTTTTCTGGCGTTGTTGCTCAGTTAATTTGATAGGTAAAATCTCTTACGGTTTTAAAAATATTGATTCTTTCTTTTACCTTGTCTTCTGAAGTATGTTCTGAAATAAATTGTTGAATAAGATCTATTGGATTAGTTTCAATTGTCATCTTTTATGTTAGCATTGTAAAAAATATTGTTTATAAACTTGAGTTTGTAACTTTCATTTCAGCGAAGAAAGTCAAAATATTTACGTTTTTCATCTTTGGCTTCATTTATCATAAAATGTAACAATAACATTCATGGAGAATATTTATTGAATTTAGGATTATAAGTGGGCTTATAGTAGTATGATCTATCAGAATCCAAAAATCAAAAGTGTATTGCTGAAATTTCTCAATCAAAATATAATATATTAACTTGTGTATTTTTATCAAATAGATTTTCTATTAAATAATTATAAAGATCAATATTTCTCTTATCGTCAAACTGGTTCGAAGAACTAAAGTTAGCTCGCCTTATTCTGTGTAGATAAAATAAGTCTCTCAGTGCTAATTTTTTATCTTCTTTTGATATCAAACTACAATATTTATATATTATTCAGTCTCTTTTTAATATGTTAAATTTTTTATTACAATACTTAGTAAAGTCTAATTCTGAAGTATTATTTTCATTAAGATCTATCATTGCGACCATTTCTCAATCAATATTAAGATTATAAGAATATATATAATCCATAAGAGATATCTTACAACCAACAAAATGTTTTTTTAAAAAGTCAACAATAGACAAGATATCTATATCTTTTCTTCTGAAAAATATAGGTTCCTGATAGTCGCATCTGGGAGTTCATATAAATTCTATAATATTTAGCCTTTTTTGTATTGGTAGTATACAAAAAACCCCATGTTCATCCTCGAGGCATACTACAAAGTATTCATGTTCTTTATAAGCATCTATAAATGATTTTTTCCAATTGTAATAACTAAAAACAGTCAGATTTTTTTCGACCTTTTTCCGTTTATTTATGTGCTCATCTTTTAGATCATTTCGATCTGTTATATAAATATGTTTCATATTTTTTTATATTTCTAAACAAAGTCCATCTAATGGGAACGTAATATTGTGTTTTTGTGATAATGTTTGTAACTTATCATATGTATTATGAAAATCTCCATGGATCAAAAATGATTTTTTAGGTCTTATTTGGTTTATTATTGCTATATTTTCATCAAAACTAATATGATCTATGCATGACTTGTGTGGAAAATTATCTATTCATGATTCATATTCTGTTCTAAGTCTTTTTGAATCTCCTAACCATCAGTATTCCATAAGTAAATAGTCAACACGAAAATAGTGTTCATCAATATACAACCCAAAACATGAACAAGGGGCATAAAGTATTTTTTTATTTCAGGAGTCTATTAGATAATTATATCTAATTCTATCAGTTCTATACATATCTAGTGGAATTATTTTTACTGTATCTATAATTATTTCTTTCCTATTTTCGATTATATGGATTTCTATAAATCATTGTCTCTCTAAGTAAAAGAGATCTGGAACATATTTCTTAAAATCATCAACCATATTCATGGGAAGATGTATTTTAACTTTTTTAAACTCTTTCTTCGCGTAAAACAAATCTTCAAAGATAAAAAGTCAATAAGTGTGGTCTGGATGCCAATGAGTATAAAATACATCTGTTATTTTTCAAATATTTTCCCTATTTAGTTGATCTCTAATGTCCTGAGGGGTATCGATAAGTATTCAATTCTCTAAATATAATGAAGGTCTAGTAGAATAATTTTTTTTGTCCATTCTTGCTTGTTTGCAAGTTTCACAATAGCATGTTGGTATTGGTACTGGATTTGTTGCTCAAACTCAGAGTAGAATAACTTTCATGCTTTTTCTAAATATATAAAATTATATTAATATATGTCAAAGTTCCTTATATTCACTTGCTTCTCAGAATATTCCTTCTTCATTTATTTTTAAAGATTTGACTATAAATTGATGGGGGATATTATTTCATGATGGATATATTTGTCAGTCAGCTCAGTACATTTCTTTTGAAATGTAATATCAGGCTATTCAAGTATTTTTATGTAAAGAAGATAATAATGTTTGTATTGAATTTAAAAAGTCTAAATCCATTTGAGAATTATTAAAATGATATCTTACAACTGAGGACATTAAAACAATTTGTTTGGGTTTATTATTGCCAAAGCTATGCAGTAATTTTATTATGGTTGATTGTACGTCTTCCATTGTAGTCTCTGATAAGTACTTTTTTTCTAAAATAATATTTTCTGATTTAAAATTAGTATCTCTTAGAAATTTTTCTAGTTTTGTTCTAGTTTTTTTTGCATATTCTGATGATCAATTTATCATCATAAGAATATCTTTATTTTTTGATAATAAATTTGGATCTATTCAATAATATTTCACTTGCCTCTCATCATTTTCTGGAGTAATCAAATGGGAATATTCGTTTGCAAAGTATTCTCTTGAGTAATTGCTATTAGTTAATACTTTTCATATTAGTCATCATCAGCATCAAATCTCACAAATAACTATATTATCATCTTTTGAAAAGAACTTATCTATAATATTTTGAAATATGATTCATCTTTCTGGTACATTATAAGAGTTGTTTAATCAGTTTGCTATTAAATTTATAATTTCAGACTCTTTATTTTTTAGTATGTTTATCATATTCTTCTTATCCATGAAGAGCTCTGGGTGACAGTTAAAACAATTACCACAGTCATTGCCATTACAGCTAATAATTCTTATAGATTTAATTATTAAGTCATATACAAGGGCTTCATTTATTTCTGGTCTAAGATTAGAAATATAATCAAAAATTTTTGATCAATGATTTTTTATGAGTTGAACTTCTCATAATTGTGAAATTAGAAATGGATTTTTTCAAATATCTTCTTTATGATACATTTTGTCGTTAACAGAGTAAATCATCGCAATCGATTGATCAGAGGTAATTAAATTTTCTAAATCATTCTACATGGTTTTTGTTACATCTATTTCAGTACCATTTTGTTATAGCTTCGGCTTTCTTATTCCAATATACTGGATCTTCACTTTCAAAGCAATTTATGATTTGTTTTTTTTGCTCATAAAAATAACTTATATCTACGTATGTCGTTGGTGTAAATTCTCAATCTTCTCAAAATCAGTTATGAGTGTTACAGAAAAAAACTCTATTAGGTTTCTTTAGGCTTATTCTTAGATATTTAAGAACTTCTAATACCATAGAATTTACTCTTCTATGATCAGGGTGAGTATCTTTACTCCGATGTGTGATAAGTATATCAGGACCAATACTTAGCAACTTATTTTTAAGTTCTTCTTCGTTTTTGAAATAAAAAACTTCGAATTTACTTAACTTATTTGCTTGTGTTTGTTCATCTTGTCTAGTTTTGTTTCAACCATCAAAAATTATTACAAACACCTTGTCCTTGTTTTGAATATATTTCAACAGTGTTCCTCATGCAAATATCTCTGCATCGTCATTGTGTCCTCCTACAAAAACTATTTTTTTCATGGTTTTATATTATTGAGTTAAAATTCTTATAATTAAATCTTTGGTTTGTTCGTTACAAAAAGCAAATTTCATCGCTTCTAAATTTATTTTTTTCATATCATCTTGTGATATTCAGATTAATTGAGATGCTTTTACTAATTCTTCTTGGAAACTTGTTCCAAATATCATAGCATCATCAGTACAGATACTGAGTGGTATTTTAAGATCATACATCTTTTTTATTGGATGATCTTCTAAATTTTTAATATATCAAAGACATATATTACTTGATAAACAAACTTCGATTAATTTGTTGTATCATTTAACTGTTTGTTGTAACTCATTAGGCATGTTTTTAAAAGATAATCAGTGTCAAATTCTTTTGATTGTTGGACATTGAATACTAAATAGTAGGTTTTCTTGGCTATTATTTTCTCCTGCATGTAGTGAAACAGGAATTTTGTTTATTTCACACTTTCCCAGTATATTATTATATTGGTAAAGATCTCAATCATTCTCAATTCATCATATTCAAAATCATACAATATATTCTTGTTCATAAGATTTCAATGTTCGTTCAAATACAGTATTAACGTGTTTTTCTCAATACTGTCTAGCAGACTCTATAATTACTTTTCAAATAATACCGCATTCGT
>CAZKEK010000013.1:1188-13704 GCA_964551805.1 uncultured Candidatus Peribacteria bacterium | reverse complement strand
TACACTTTTGAGTAGGGAATTGGGTAAATTTTTGTCTAGTTTTTGGAGCATTTTGACCGCATCCATCGTTCCCCCATCAATTTCTTTGGAAACTTTTTGAAATTCTTTTATGGATTTGTCTATCATTTTTTTTTGGTAGCTCGTAAGCTTTGGATTCATCTTTTCTTTTTTGAGATTTTCTGCTATATCATCAAATTTTTTGATAAACTCTTTGGAATCAACATTGGCTGTTTCTTTGAGCTTGTTGGCTGTTTTTATTTTGTCTACCTGACCTATAGCTTTAGCGGTCAATCACAATCCTATTCCCATACCAGCAGCTTTTGCTATATTCTTTTTTTTCTTATTTTCTTCTGGATTTTTTTCCTCTTTTTGCTTTTCTTTTGGATTTTCATGGAAAGAACTATTCTGATTTTTTTCTGGAGGAACCTGCGTTGGTGTAGGTGTGGGTTGATTTTCTGGACGAATCTCCGGTGGCACGACTATTCATTTTTTGAGATTTTCTAATTCTTCTACCGTATTGGCTTGGACCAATCTTTCCTGATTTTTTTTTATAAAAAGAAATAATTTATCTGCGGTAGATGGGGAAAGTTTTATCAAAAGTTTTTCTACAAAATTCATATTTATTTTGGTATCCGCCCGTGAATTTCCGAGCTGTTCGTCTGAAACAATAGTCTGAGTTATTTTTTTGTCAAAAAGAGAAAGCACGGTCGACTGGAAAAATCATAACTCCTTTTTGAAATCATTGAGCATACTTTTGGCGACTTCTGTTTTCTTTTGTTGTAAAACATCTATTCCCATTAGCTTACTTTGGCTACAAATTTAAAAATCATCTTGATGGTATCAATCACTTCATCACCTGCTCTCGCGGCAAGCTTTATTCTCTTGAGTTCTTCTAATCATTCTATCAATCATTTAGATACCTTTTTGCCTGCAACTTCCAGCGTATGTTCTTCATGTTTGATTACGTCTAATAAATCATCTATTTCCGCTCACTGTTGAGTAAGTATTCTCTTGATCTCTGCATTGTTTTCTCACAGCTCAAAGAGCTCTACTATGTGAGTAGAAGTAAACTTTATCTTACGCAAATTTTTGAATGACGTAAGTTCTTGTGGAGTAAATCATTTTATCTTATATCTAAATTCTTCAAGAGACTTGAGCTGAGTTTTGTAGTGAATATCTAATATTCCGTTGGTCTGAAATCCTGGCTGTTTGGGTAAATCTGTAGTAATAAATTTTTTCAAATCAGCAATATCTCCAACAACCAAATTGGTTATAGCTTTTTGCTCTGCAGTAAATTCTAGAAGATCTTCCACCTTTTTTCCCTCTCTCAGCAATCTTTTTGCAAATTCCATATCCAAATCTTGCAATGCTCTTTGGTCATTTGCTGCAGCTCTATATCTTGCTTTAAAATCTTCTGCATATTTTGCATATTTTCCCTTTGGCTCAAATTCTACCAAGAGATTATCTAGATTTGCTGAACGTTTTTGTCGGATAAATTCTGCTACTTTTTTGGCAGCGAGATCGTCAATGACCTTTATCTCAGGAGCTATTCTTACAAAATTTTTGCCTACCTGCTTGAGAATATTTGGCAACTGTTCTCATCTCGCCAATCTTACTTTTATGTCTTTCCACTTTCTGATCATTATGCCAAAATTTTTGACTTCGAGATTTGCTGATTCTCGGGTATGAAGAAATTGTTTGATATCGTTGGCATCGGTGAACTGATCGAGATGGTTTCCTAAGAGTTTACCAAAATCTTTTGCATCCAATTTGGATCACATTTTGACAAAGATAGCATCGATATCTCCTGCCAATCCCCCCGTGTGAATGACGTCATGGAGCTTATCAAATTGTTTAGCATCTACTTTGTGGAGCATATATTTGATAACTTCAGCGGATTTTTTTGTACTATTTGCCTGTATGATAGCGTCAATTTCTTTGAGCTGTCAAAGTTTTGTAGGAAGAAAAGTATATTCGTTTTTGAGACTTCTTTCGTAAATATCATACTTCCATCGATCTCTAATTCCTGAATTTAAATGTGCCTTTTTTTCCATGAAAATTTTTCTCATATTGGCATTGTCTAGATATTTGGCAATTAGTTTTGCTTCTGCTTCATCTTTTGCTCAAAACCTTATGAGTAATTCATCCATAGTAGTTATATCCGATCTATCTAGTTTTTTTATTTTGAGTTTTTCAGCAAGTCTCATTGCTCTCTTTTTGTTTATCTCTCATGTCATGACTGCACGTCTAAATAGTTTTTCTGAATCACTACTTTCAAGTATTTTTCTTTCTCGATGATAGCCAGAAAAAATCATTTTTCCTCATGCATATTTTACTCATGCCATACTTGCTTTGAATACTCCATACGGGATAATTCCTCATACTTTCATCATCAATTTTCCTGTACGAGCAAAAACTTTATTTTTTAAAAGTACACCTCATACCAAATACACAACTCCCCCGACTCCCATCATTCATCGAGTAAAATTTGCGGTTCGATCAAGGAATGGCATTGTCTCTGTGCAACATGCGTATAATGCTTTGAATGGTGACCAGAAGACGTTTAATCGTTTTCCTATAGCATCTGGATCTTCACTATGAAGATTTTGTATTGTATGTATTGCCACAATCACTTCTTTTTTGAACATCAAATATTTATTTACCAAGATTTTGAAGTTGGTCACGTCTTCTTTTGTCATAGTCCCTGTGGCAAATTTTTCTTTGTATTTTGTCATACCCAAAGCAAAGTTGTCGAGCATTGCTTTACCACCAGACTCTTGCAAAAATTTTTCTCTCGTTGCCTGATCCATACCACATGCAATAGCAATTGGCTCAAAATATCTTTGCATAAATCATTCTCCATTTGCATCCATTGCATCATCAAGAATATCATCAGCACATTCGGTAAGATTTTTTTGGTTGTCTTTTTCTAGTTTACCATCAGCTATATCCGTTTCTGCTCTATCCAATATGTCCGTTTTGGAGCTTTCGTCGTAATCGAGCAAATCGTCCCTTGTTTCATCCAGATTCGTTATTTTTTCTTGAAGTTCTAGAGAAATTTTCCCATCATAGAGTTGATATTTGGTAAGATTCGATGCTATCGTTTGTATTTTTTGTCCATCAAATTCTGTTTTTATTGTTGGAACAATATTCGCATCCATCCATTTTGCATCACCCATTGCATCTTCTATAAGATCTTTTTGGTCGTCTTCACTGAGTCCGGTTAGTTTTTTCTTATCTTTTCCGTAGCCAATCTCGTTTATTTTTTTGATCACTAGGAGTTTACGAAGCTGGATTTTCTTTTCTTCGAGATAGGTCAATACCATAATAAATTGTCTAAAAAACAGATCCAATTCTTTGAGCGCTTCCTCTGGATTCGCATCCATCCAACCAATGATTTTGTCGGCAAGTTTTTCTCCTGGCTTGCTTCAGAGCATACTAAACGACTTGATTTTCATCAATGATGGCAACAATAAACTTTCCAATTCGCCTTGTATAAATCCGCCAACAATCTCTTTAAATTCTGCAATATCTTTTTTGAAAATATGACGATTGACGGTTCATTCGGTAAGCATAGCCCCGATATTGCTATATGTTTTGTCCATAGCAAAAGGAACTCCTCATTCATATTTTTTGAGATCTGTGCTGTTGTATCACACACCCAAACCTGCATCGCTAGAGACATTATCGTCAATTTCTTTGTGATAAATACCGGTATACATTTCATTTACTTTACCACCAAATCCATTGTATTTTAGTTTTTCAGCCTCTGATAATTTGTCAAAATCACTCGCCAAATCGTCTGGGGTTTTCATAGTATCACCCTTGAATTTTTCATATAACCATTTTATTCCAAAAAATCACGCGACCGCGATACCTCAGATTTTGAGTGCTTTACCTATCCCATGATTTCGGAATCCTTCTTTGTTTTCTTTATCACCTGTTTCTTGTTTAGCTTTTTTCTTTTTGAATAAGCTCACGATACCATATACCAATAATCCCACTCATGCCGTAGCTACGATAGCCGTTTTTGGATTTGCTTTTCCTCGCTCTCGCGCTTTTTCCAACATATTCTGCTTACTGGTTTGAATACTTAATATTTCTTTTTTTAAAGCATCTAACTGACTTTTTTCTGTAGACGTTTCTACATTTCATTTGAGGACTTCCAATTCTCATTTGGTTTGTTTGATCAACGTAAGCAACTCTTGCTTTTTGGCTTCGATACGCTGTGCTTCTGCTTCTATTTCTTGTTTGAGTTTTTCCCCTTCTTCTTTGGATAGCGTATTTTTGGTTTTTTCAAAATCAGCTCTTTTGGATTCAAGTGCTTCTGCATCTTTTTTGAGCAAAGAAATATCTTCCTTGATTTTATCAACACCCAAAGAAGTCTGAGGAAGTGTCTCAGGTGTGTTTGGTAATTCAGGACTGTTTTTTGGTGCCATAGTATTTTTCTAGAATTTAAAGGTCGCTATATATAGTACAAGTATATCGAGAAAGAAGAATTTTTACAAAAAAAAGCCTCCCTAATCGCTAGGAAGACTTGACATATATTTTTATTGGTGTGTTTTATTTATTTGGGAGGTAATATTTAGTAGAGGAAGCAAATTCAAAGTATAAAAAAAGACTGTAAAATAATTACAGCCTTTAAATTTTTTGAAAATATTTTTTTAAAACTTTCTTGTAGTAACAGTTTTTCCTTTTTTCATCACGAATCTTTGTATAAAAAAAACTAAGATCAGCATTACAAGAAACCAAACTACAATTATCCACCATTGAATCAAAGTAGCCTTATCTAATAAGGCAGTTCTTATAATGTTTATGATGAACAATATAAACCATGCTCCCCAAGTAATAAATACGATGCTTAAAAAAAATAACTTTGCCATAATGCTTTTTTTTTGTTTTACACTTTATTTGATTACCATTTCAACTAAAATGGTGTTCTTACAATACATATTTAATATAAAAAGTCAAGTCCTATTTCCTTGAGTTCTATCTGCTACCACCCGAATTCACTATAAAAGACATTACTTGCTATACATGTTAATGCATGACGAACACAAGGAATGATATTTTCTGGCAGACTATTTATGTCGAACCAAGATAAATCATCACATTTATTCAGTTCTTTATTAACAATTTCTCCTTTCCACTTTTTTACGACGAAAAAAACATCAACTCTTTCGTTATTTTCGTTCATGCCAGAATTTCTGTGCATAACATGTTTTACTTCTAAATCTTTGGCTTCAACAAAAATACCAGCCTCTTCTTCTGCTTCTCTAATAATACATTGTGTAAATGTTTCACCTGGATCTACATGTCCAGCGACTAAACTGTAATTACCATCTTCATAGCCTGTATTATATCTCCTCAATAGCAAAGTTTTTGTTCCATTCAGGAAGATAAGATAGGAGGCTGGTACATTTTTGTGTCTTTCTTTCATTTTTTAATAAAATTAAGAAAATAAAACATAAAATTCAATCTAAGGTAGCAGACAGAATTTCCGACAACGTTTGGTACTAATCCGAAGCCACGACCTTAAAATGGAGCTATGTAGGACAACAGCTGTTAGAGGACCCGAAGTGCGAGCGGCATTAGGAGCGAGAGAGACAAAAAACATTCCTTTAAAATAATTTTGGCAATTTTTCCATATCTCCTTTGGTTATATGAATGAATATAAATGGGATATCTAATTTGTTTTCTATCAGAAATGATTTGATCGAGAACATACTGTAATTACAAAAAGAATTTGTTGGTTTATTTCTAACTTTTAAGATACAATTTTTAGGAGATTAATTTTTGGGGGTTAATAATCAGTTGTTCTTGTGCAATGATGAGGCTCTATTGGTCATTCTTTATTTTGACTTGAAAGTCGTATTGTATCATTGATATCTACACTCATAATTCAAGGATTATCTATAATCAAAATTTCTTTAATTTTTTCTATTGCCTGAACTGTGTTCGCCCTTATTTCTATCTCTTCTTCACTATCGTGCGGAATCTCAATTTTTTTTACGATTTTTTCTTCTAAGCTATTATCATATTCTAGTATGTTTTGAAGACGTAGCATTTGAGGAACCTTATAATCTGCGAGTGCTGTTAAACTATTTTTATCAATAAGTGACTCAAATTCTGTTCCTGGCAATAAAGAATATCGATCAGATACTACTAATTGAGCTAATTTGTAAAAATATATATTTTGATTTTTATAAATAGAAACATCCTCAAAGCTTTTAAAATTTTTGATGAAAAACTCTAGCAGATTTCATTCAACTTTTGCACTTTTTAAAAAATTTTCAATACTTCAGTTAAATTTTTCAACTATTGTCTTTGCTGTTTCATGCAGTTTTTCTAAACGTTCTTGAATCAATGCGATTTTTCATCATTGTTCTAAGAATTCCTCAAACTCTTTTAAAGAAAGGTCTTTCATATATCAAAAGTCTCTCCAATTTGCATCTTTATCAAATTTTTCTCAAAGCAGATAGACAAAACTCATTGATCATCATAAATTTTTTCATCAAATATTTATTCATCGTTTTGGTTCTCATCGATTATTATAAGTAATACTATGGAAAATCAAAAAAAATCACAACTGATCCTTTCGTTCAAGTTTAGATATATTATAAGGAGAGCTTTTTATTCGATGTTCTTGTTTCTGAACTGAAAAGCTCTCACATAGTTCTTTTATTGCCACATCGGATATTTTTACATGGGTAGAATTATCTGATACAAATTTAGTACTTTCTAAGATTTTATTCATTTTTTAGTCTTTTATAGAAATAAATGTTATGTTTTCTAAACTCTCCCAAAAATCGTCCACCGTATTCCCGAACTTTTGATTTTCGAAATAAGAAACAAAATTATATTTCATCTAGCACCTTCTATCTCTATAGCTAACAACATCAGACGATACTATCTATTACATTAAATTTATTTCACAAGTCCTTCGAGCACATCAAAGAATGTTGTAATATCATGTTCGTCGTTATATACATAGGCGCTCATTCTACAGGTTCATGGTTTTTTGAAGTGTTTATGAAGTGGATATGCGCAGTGCCCACCACAACGAACTGATATATTTTGCTGAGCAAATTTTTCACCGATATTGTTGAAATTGCTGTTGTTGGTGAGGAGAAAAGAGAAAACAGCAACTCTGTCCGTCGTCGTAGGTCAGAGAATTTCTACTTTGTCTTTGAGTTTTGCAAATCCTTCCAAACACAATTTGACTAATTGTTGTTCGTGTTCTCGGATTTTTTGCATTCATCAGAGTGATTTTATATATTCAAGTGATTTCAATAATGAAACCGCTCAGATAATATTTGGCGTCCCTGCCTCGAATTTGCCTGCGGTATGTACCAATGAATGGCTATCTACATTTACATCTTCGATAGTTCCTCCGCCACGAATCAGTGGATCAAGTTTTTTTATTCGATCTTTTTTGAGATATACTACTCAAATTCCTGTATAGGCCATCATTTTGTGTCCCGTAAATACTAGACAATCACAGCCGATATCTTGCACATCTACTGGCATATTTGGTACGGATTGAGAGCCATCAACAAGGAAAAATGTATCATCACGAAGTTTGGATTTTATTTTTTTGACATCGTAAATTTTTCCGGTAACATTGGAAACTTGTGCTACGGAAACTACTTTTACCTTGTCGGTATATTTTTTTTGGAAATCATTTCGGTCAATTTCATACTGATCATCGATAGCAAAAAATTCTACCGTATATCCATTTTGTTCTGCTAAAATTTGCCGTGGCAACACGTTGGCATGATGCTCTCGGATACCCAAAAGAATCACATCACCAGGCTGCAAAATATTGGTAACAACTAACGATTGAGCGATAAGATTGATCCCGTAGGTAGAATTGTAAGTATAAATAATTTCACTAGATTTTGCGTTGAGTAATTCTCCCACCAATTGTTTAGAATAAAAATATTTTTCTTCTGACCTTTCCGACAATGGATACATTCCCCTATGGATATTCGCATAATCATTCGCGACAAATTCGGAAACTCCATCGATCACGTACTGCGGTTTTTGTGACGAAGCAGCATTATCGAGGAAAATGAGTCAGGGATTGTTTTTGAAAATGGGAAAGTCTTTTTTCATTACATTCAAATGATAAATGATAAATGATAGATGATAAATTAATGAATTTTATTCAAATATTACATATCCCACAGGAATTTTATTGTGAATGTGTGATGAAATTTTTTTGTATCATTCTTCACCAAATCAGCCGCACAACTCTATAACATCAACACCTATATTTACTAATTCATCCGCTGCTTTACAGGCGTCATCTAACGATAAAACTGCGATGATTGTCGATGAAAAACTTTTTGAGTTCAAATACACTTTGTCTTTGTTTTCGTCGTAATCTGATCCTTTAATAATGAATCCGTAGTTTTTTACGTTCATGAGTAGATGGTTGAGGATAATTTTTTTTTATTTTAATTGTAATTTTTTTTTGCAAATCCACCCCCGCCCTCCTTTGTCAAGGAGGGAGCTTGTAGATATTCCTCCCTTGACAAAGGGAGGTTAGGAGGGATTTGTTAGCCAGAGAAGAGATTTTTTTTAATGAGGAACATCTTTTTGTTTTTTTAATATTCTATTTTATCTTCTTTATTCTTTCGAGCTTTGAACACTTCTAAAGCTTCTTCGTGCAATAGTTGTTGGACAGGAATATTTCTTTGGGTGAATTCTTTTTTGATATCTTCTCGGAATGCGCTGTCGTCAAATCCAATATTTGCAGCATCGTCTTTGGTATTTCCATAATACATTTTCCCAATTCTTGCTCGCGACATCGCTCCGTAACACATCGGACACGGCTCGCAAGACGTATAGATTTCACAGCCGCTGAGGTCGAATGTTCACAAATTTTTGCAGGCGTCGCGGATAGCGACTACCTCACCATGAGCAGTTGGATCATTGGTAGATGTTACTTGATTCCGTCCTCTACCAACAATTTTACCGTCTTTGACAATAACCGCGCCGAATGGTCATCACGCGTTTTTTTGCATATTTTCTAGCGAAAGCTTGATTGCTTCTCTCATACATTCTTCTTTTTCCATACGTCTGACTAAACAGTTAAAAAATCTTTATTTTATTTTTTTTAACACATCCCGCTCTCCCCTGCCTACCGCAGACAGGTTCGGTTTTCTCCCTTTATCAAGGGAGTATTTGTTATTTTCTTACAATTATTTTATCTTCTTCTAGACTACCTAAATCAATATCTTCAAGCAGTGGATAATCTTTATAATATTTTTTGAGGAGTTGGTAGTTTCTGATTTGGTTGGGAATATCACTGAGATTGTTGATATAAAATTTTTTGTTGTCGATGTACACGATAGATCTTTCTCCTCCAGGAAGATATTCTATATGGTTAGTTCCGCTTCCCAATCAAGGAAATCACTGATATAATACGTCAATTTGCTGAATCAATCCTGTGGCTGATTGCCTATAAAACAAGCCAGACAATGATTGTATACCACTCATATAGGAAGGGAGATCCAAAACCCTTATTCCTTGAGCTATTTTGTTTCCTGAATAAATCGGCAATATTTTGGTTCCTATAAGTCCATATCTCATATTTTGATTTCTTATAATCATATCAATGGGAATAAAACTTAATTTTGCGCGTACGGTATTTGGAGACATATATTCAATAGTAATATCTGATACCATAGGATATGCTGACTGAACATCTGCGAGAACCCTAGAAATATACATTTTTACTATAGAATAATTTTCTCATTTTACTCGATTGCTTATACGTTTATACAGATATGGATCGTCATACCACGAAGTATCTCACAAGGTATATTGGACTCTTTTGATAGTATATTGAGAGTTGAATATCGTGCTTTTAAGGAGAAAAAATGTTCAATATATCCCAGCAAAAACAAAAAAAAACAATCGAATTATTTTTATAGAAAAAAAATGAGATCAGACTTTACGTTTTTTTTTGTCTGAATCTATCGGAGTATAATTTCTTTGTATTTTTTTTACTGGTCTTTGGACAACAAATTTTATCATACGATTATTTGATGAAGTAGATATAATAAAACACAAACGTCAAAATCGAACCAAAAAGAATTCCTCAAGCCACCTCCAATGGGGTATGTCAGATTCTTTCTTTTAATAATCATTTTTCTTGTTTTTGGAGAATAGATTGAAGTTCTAATCTCATGTTGTTGATATAGTGAGCATGTTGTCCTGTTTCATATCTCAGATTCATAGCATCATAAGCAAACAATACACTAAAAGCAAAACTTGTAGCAAACAATACGCTACCAAATCCATATTGTAATCGCACCAACATCGTTACACTACTTGCCAATCCACTATGAAAAGAAGGAAATCCTCCTGATGCAAAAATATGCCCTATATAAAAACGTTTATATCTGATCAAATCTATAATCACCTTGACTAACTGAATAATACACCCAACGATAATTACGATAAAAATTGGGTACATATGAAACCCTTGAGCAAAAAAACTTTTAACGCCTGTAATCACGTATTCTACCATAAAATATCTGGCTATAACTAAAACATCTTTTTTTTACGAAAAACCTAACAAAATTCAAATGCAAAAGCAGAGATTTTTATTTTCCTATTTTCTTGGTTTTTAAGCTTCTCTTGTATTATTGCATAAAAATGATAAATAAATAACATAATTTAATTATTATGCTGAGCATATGAAAAAAGTTGGACTTTTTTTTGGGTGAATGAGTAACGAATCTGAGGTTTCTATCAATTCTGCAAAAAACATAGTCAATAATTTTGATTATAATCACTATCAACTTGTGCTTATATATCGAGATAAACAGGGCAATTTTTATATCGTCGAAAATATTGATAATTTGGACAACAAAAAATTGCTTTCTATTGCTGATTTCAAAAAAACATTTGATATTGCTTTTCCTATAACCCATGGGAAATATGGGGAAGATGGAATTTTACAAAGTATTTTTACTTTACAAAAAATCCACTATTGTGGATGTCATGTGGTAAGTTCTGCTCTCTGTATGGACAAATGACTCTTTAAGCTTTTGCTAGCTGGGCATAATATTCCTCAGACTAAATTTGTATCTATAGATTTACACCTTATGAACAAAGATGCTATAGAAGAGAAATTCCAAGAAATAAAACATACATTTACCTTACCGCTTTATGTAAAGCCAGCAAACTCATGATCATCCGTAGGTATAAGCAAAATCACGTCTTATGACCAATTGGATTCTGCCGTACAAGAAGCAAGTAACCACGACAATAAAATTATTGTAGAAGAAGGATTACACGCTCCCAAAGAAATAGAAATAGCCATAGTAGGCAATCAAGAACTTATTGTTTCTGAGCCAGGAGCATTGGTTTTGACAAAAGACTTTTATGACTATGAAGACAAATACAAAAATAACGAAGCTACCGTTCGTATTCCCGCTTGAATTTCTGATGACGACAAACAAAGAATCAAAGATCTGGCAATACAAACATATAAACTTTGTGATTGTAGTGGATTTGCAAGGATTGACTTTTTTATAGCAGACAAAAATATATATTTGAATGAAATCAATACACTTCCTTGATTCACTGATATTTCTATGTTTCCTATGTTGATGACTCATCAGGGAATGTCATATACGCAGCTTATCAACGCTATTATAGCACTTGCGTATTAACGTATTTACTTATTTTATACTCTTCATGCAGCTTTTTATTACGGAATACCAAAAACAATCGGCAACGATAACTATTTCCAATCCTGATATCTTATCACAAGTGAGAAAGGTTTTGAGAGCAAAAATAGGTGATATCATTTGGATGCAAAGTCCAAAAAACGAAGCGAAAAAAATCAGATATGAACTACAAATAACAAGCTGGAATGACAAAGATATTCAAGGAAAAATTCTTTCTGAACACCTTCACGAATCGACTCCAGAACAAACAGGAATGATTGTTGCGATGCCGAACAAATGGGAAAAAGCCGAACTCATCGTCCAAAAATTGAGTGAAATAGGAATCAGTAAAATAATTTTTTGGCCAAGTGAAAGGTCAGTCCTCAAAGACTGGAATTCCAAAAAAGAAGAAAGATTGCAAAAAATAATCAAGGAAGCTGTTGAGCAATCACGAGGATGGAAAATGCCAGAATTGATCTTTACGACGAGTCCAAAAACATTGGTAGGAGAAAATCCTTTGGTGATTTTTGATAAACAAACTGGTGAATCATCTATCAAAAAATCTGACGCTATTTACGGATTGATCTGACCAGAAGGCGGATTGACGCCCAGAGATTATCAAACATTCGAATGAACGAAATCTACCGTCTATGGACTCGGTGAAACCGTTTTGAGAATGGAAACCGCAGCGATTGTCTGAGGATGGATAGTGAAAAGAAGGTAGAACTTGGAGTTGAGAGTTGAGAGTTGAGTATTGAGTATTGAGTATTAAGTATTAAGTATTGAGTATTGAGTATTGAGTATTAAGTATTGAGTATTGAGTATT
>CAZKEK010000013.1:0-1088 GCA_964551805.1 uncultured Candidatus Peribacteria bacterium | reverse complement strand
AGTATTGAGTATTAAGTATTGAGTATTGAGTATTGAGTATTAAGTATTGAGTATTAAGTATTAAGACTTTACGATTATAATCATAAAAATTTGAACAATCCATGAACGAGGAATACTGGTCGAACGATTGCTTTCAAAAGTCCTAGTACTCACAATCGAAATCCTGTTGCTTTGGTTATAAAATATATGGCTGCGCCAATAAAACCAAGAAAATAAAAACTTCCTGTACTATGTTTTTTGTGTCGTTTTTTGTCGTTTCAATAATTTTTTGATGAGCAACAGTCGATAACTTCTTCAGGAATGTCTGCTGTAAAATTTGCTGTGACTTTGCTAGTCTTTTTTGTAGGTGTTTTTTTTGCTATTGGCATAATGTGTGATTAAAGGATAAATAATTATTTTATTTGTATATATAACTTTACTTAGATTGTTGTGTATTACAATATAATTTTTATTAATAAAAAAATATTTATTTATTTTTCTATCGCCTCGCTAATTATTTATCTTGTTTTTTTTCTTTTTTTAAAAAAACGCTCCGCTGGGGTTTCCGACTTCGCTGGATTTCCTTCGGTCACTTTTTGGCATTGCCCTCCCGCAGTTTCATGCGGGACAGGCGCCAACTAACGAAAAAACTCTAGCCAGATGCAGTACTCCGGAGGTATGTTTCAGTGATAGATTTTCTACATTGTCACCTCGTTCGCACACATTCGTATGACTCACTTCGGTTCGTTCATGAATGATATGTTATTTGTGGATTTGCTCCTATCGCGTGGCGTGCACCCCGGTATACCGAGGGCAGGTCTGGCGGGGTGCGCTAGTTTATTTACTATAAAAAGAATATAGGATGTATACTTTTTTATTTTTATATCTTTAAAGAGAAATCTAGTTTGATGGATTTGTCATAAAGTGGAATCGTAAATTCCAATCGAAATCCTCCATTGGTTTGACATCGTTCAATCAAATTTTTATTGAGAAATTCATGGTCAAAAACTTCTTGTGCCAATACAAATCTTGGGTTGAAAAATATAACTTTGGCTTTGTTTATATTTTCCAAAAAAACTAATACCTGACATGGAATCATTCTTGGTAGA
>CAZKEK010000012.1:0-13760 GCA_964551805.1 uncultured Candidatus Peribacteria bacterium | reverse complement strand
ACGAGATTTCTGAATGTGACTGGAGTTCAGACGTGTGCTCTTCCGATCTGAAGTAGCTGTTTTGGCGTATGTTTGTGGATCTATTCCAATATTTTTTTGTTTTGATATAAAATTTTTGACTTCAGGGACTTTAAAAACATCTTGGAGATTTAAGCTTTTTAGTACTTCTTTGATTACTGATTGGGTTTCATTGGTGTCAAAAATTCAAAAGTTTTTGTTATATTTCATTTCTAAATATTCTATATCTTCTTTTAATATTTTTAGAAAAATGCTATGAAATGTCCCAATCCATTTTAGTGAACTTGTACTGTTAAATTTTTTTGTTGTTGTGTCTGTCGATGTTTGCTCAATATTTTCTAGAAAACTTTCAATACTGTCATCATCGTTAGACGGTGTATTTTTTTCGTTATTTTTTTCTAGACCAGAAATTTCTTCTGAAATCTTCAGTAATCTTTCTTTCATTTCATTTGATGCTTTGTTGGTGAATGTCACTGCTAGAATTCTCGTAATAGGTGTTTGTTTAGCTCGAACAAGATAAGCTATCTTGTAGGTAAGCACTCTTGTTTTTCAACTTCCCGCACCAGCTATGATGAGCGAACATGTGTCTGTGTGTGTACATGCTTTTGTTTGTTCTTCGTTGAGTTGACTCGCAATATATGCTTTAATATCCATGTGCAAAAATGCAGAATGTAAAATGCAGAATTATGAATTATAAAAAAAATGAGACTTCTTTTTTGGAAGTGTAGTGAAAATCTTTTGGGATTCAATTAAAATTATTTCTAATTATTCATTTATTACTAAATTTTCGTTGTTTTCTTCATAAAGTTTCTTTATTGTGTCAGGGGTTTCATAGTTTGGAAAAAGTGATTGGTTAAGCTCTATTTCTGTGTGAATGTGTTCAGTAATTGTGTTGTTCGTTTCTATGAGTTGCTGTATTTTTTCTTTTTTCATTCCATTATTTTCCAAAATTTTTCTTATTTCATCTTCGTTCATGATATGAAATTGTCCTTTTGGTTTTCTTCTGTTTTCGTCATATATTTTCAAACCATCTTTGATTGCTAGAGCTACTTCTCGAGCCTCTTTATCTTCTTTTTTTGGATAAAAATAATTGTTGCTTACAATACAATCAATGTGTTCTTTTTCAGCTAAAGCCAAAAGTATATCATTGGTTTTTTTCTGTTCTGTCGTTTCGTTGTAATCTTGTGCTATGATTTCAATAAAAATATTTTCCTTTCCTAACGTTTCTTGTAGCAATTTAATGATTTCAATCATTTTTGACTCTTTTTCGTCTAACGTAATCATTTTTCCTATTCGTGAATTTGTTCCTCCAAAAAAACAAATAATATTTTTTCAGAATTCTTTGAGCGCTTGGATGTCTATTTTTGGTTTTCCTTTTATTCATTCTTTGTTTGCAAATGACGTCAATTCCATAAGGCTTTGATACCCTTCTTTGTCTTTGGCAAGAAGAACAATGTTTCCTATTTGTTGTGTAGGTATTTGTGAGCTATTATCCAAAACAAATCATAATTCTACTCAAATAATAGGTTTGATCCCAGTATCTTTGGTTGCTTGATAAAATTTTACCATTCCATACATTCCGTTGTAGTCCGTGATAGCAATAGCGTCCATTCCAAGTTCTTTTGCTGTACTTATAATATTTGCTGGTTTTCCTATAGCTTCCAAAAACGAAAATGTGCTATGTCCGTGAAGATGGGTAAATGCCATTATATTTACGAATTACGAATTTAAAATTACGAATTACCTATTCAATGTATATATTTCTGTATAAAAATCAAATTATAGTCTTTTTATATAACTCTTCTTGCTTTTTGATAGGAAAACTGTATACTTTCATTAGTCGAAATACGTTTGTTGTTTTGACACAAAAATTTTTCATCCAGGTTTTTTTGAATACCATAGGTTATGCCCATGTAATATGCAAAACAACAGGTTACCTCTATAGGTAGGAAGAATGTTGTATTACATATTATGTTGGAACTTGTGGTTTTTTTTAATCTCATTACGAGATCTTCTTCATTTTGTTGGGGAGTGATCTTATCACGGAATATGAAATACATACACTAATGGAAGCAAATCCTGCGACGGACTGCAGATTGTCTCTTTTAAAATTTTGAATACTACAAAAATATATGGAAGTGTGTATCTGCGACGGACTGTATGAACATTTGCATATTTTTGTGGTTTTTTTGTTTTAAATTTAAAAAGCTATATATCTCTTTCTTTTTCTTATATGACAAGAAAAAAAACTTTTTTCTGATTGAAAAAACGAGTTTTTTTTTTAGACTACTATATATAGTAGTTTTTTTTGGTAGCTTGTTTTATTTTGTAGATTGTATTGATGTATAAAAAAATATTTCTTCTTGCTTGTGTCTTTTGTTGATTTTTGTCTTTTACGTTTGCTGCGTCATGGAATCTTCCTGGTATTAAGCTTATTACTCGTGCTCAGTGGTGAGCTGATGAAAGTATTAGATATTCTTCTACTTCCAAAACACAAAGAGATGCTACTAATAAACAACAAAATGAAACTAAACTCAATCAGCTTATGGAAACTGATGCAGATAGCTTTTTTGACGCAAAGCAGCAAGAATATGAATGACAATCTGCTACTGATTATTTGCTTAGTGTGACTCCTGATGAACAAGTAGTCGATGAATATCGTGAATCTTCTAGTGGGAAATATCTTAAATGGCCAGAAAGTATCCACAAAAACAAAACTAAAATCATTATCCATCATACTGCTTCTGATTATTCATCTATTCTTACCTGATGAACTTGAGCTGCTATCGCTCAGATGCAGGCTATTTATAAATATCATACGCTTACCAATGGACGAGGTGATATAGGATATAATTTTGTTATTGATCCATTCTGAAATATTTATGAATGAAGAGCTGGTGGTGAATGAGTTGTTGGTGCTCATGTAAGTCGAAATAATACGCCAAGTCTTGGTATTTCTTTGATGGGAAATTTTAACGTAAATGTGCCTACTGATGCATCATTAAAATCTTTGGTCAATCTTAGTACCGCATTAGCAAAAAAATATAAAATCATGCCCAAAGCAACTGCTACCTATTTCAAAAAATCTACTGAAGCACCTTATTTAAAAGCATACAAATGATATGCGATTGCTGGACATAAAGATGCAGGAACTACAGCGTGTCCTGGTACTAATTTATATACTCTTTTGCCGGATATAAGAGAACAGGTAACCAAAAATATTTTGAAAACACAATTGATTACTTCGCTTTCTTGAAAAAAAATATCTTCTACTTCTTTGTCAACAACATGAGCGATAGTAGATTGATGGTATTATTCTATCAAAACTACAGATACTTTTACGCTTCCTATTACTTGGGTGTGAGTAAAATCTTGTAGTAGTAGTGACAAAAGTATTGGTGTAGTGTCTTGTTCTTCAAAAAATAATGAATTGTCTATTACGCTTACCAAAAAGTGAACTAGTGGAATCAAAACTATTTCGGCGGTCACTTCTTCAGGTACCAAAGTATTTGCTATGAATCTTATTCGACAACAAGATTTTCTTGGTATAGCTCAACAACTTAAAAAGGATTATATGTCTATTAGAAATATCAAAGCTTCTTCTACCCATATTACCAAAATTGTTTCAAAAATATCTTTGCCTGAAGTAAAAACATTGATTCAGACTCCACTTAGCATTTTGTTGTATGAACTTAGTGTAAATTATCCAAGATATGAAGTTTCTTGTGATGGTGGTTGTACTATTGTTGCTGATACCAAAACGTATACAGATACAAATCCTATTGTAGAAACCAGTAATGGCTTTGTGTATCTTACGCTTCCTCCATTTGAAAATGCGTTGGCGGTAAAAAATTTAGAAATATCTTCTATAAGTGGAGGACTAGTTCGTATAGATAATTATGCAAGAAAATCTTACGCTGGTATCTTGTGGAATAGCTTTAGATGATCGCTTATATGGAAAAAAGAGACGCTCAAAAATCTTTCTTCAGGAAAGTTTGTAGAACAGGCAGTAGTGGTAAATAAAACAACATTTGATAATTATATGAAAGGTATAGGAGAAACAAGTGATTCTGATAGTTTAGAAAAACAAAAACTTGTTCTCTTGCTCGCTAAGATGTATACCTTATTCTATATCAATGGAAAAAATGCCCATCCTTCTATTCCTGCGGGTGCTAGTTATCAAGCTATAGATAATCCAGATATGTTCCAAAAATATGTATGAGCATGACGAGAAAAAACGTCAAAAAATTCAGCAAATTTATTGGCAAGTATAAAAAATACTGTAGTGTTGTATAGTGGATATGTTCCTATCTTACCGTATTTTAGTTGTTCTGCTGGATTTACTTGGTCAGCAAAAGAAAAATGGTGATGGGATGATACGCCATATCTTCAATCTCAGTTAGATTTTGGTGCATGTTTTGATTTTAATGGACATGGTGTGGGACTTAGTGGAAAATGAGCCCAATACCTTGCAGATCAGAAATGATGGACGCTTGAACAAATACTTAAATATTATTATCCTGGAGTAGAAGTAAAATCAACTAACTAAAGATATATGGAGAGAATTAATGATATAAAAATTTGATTTTGTTATATATATCGTTATACACATTAAAATTATCATTTATAATGAGAGTTATATTGTATGGTTAATAAAAAATTTAAATATATTGATTTATTTTCATGATGTTGATGATTATCATCTGGATTTTGTAATTCAAAAAAATGGAAATGAATCTTTGCTGTAGAAAAAGATCCAATGTCTTTTGAAACATTAAATTATAACTTAATATCTAAAGGACATTATGAACGACCAGATAATTTAGAAAAGAAAAATTATGACATAAACCAAATAATCAAAGAAAATAACGATATATTATTACAATATCACTGAATCCATTTGATAACTTGATGACCTCCTTGTCAAGGGTTTTCTTTGGCTGGTAGGAGGAATCCAAATGATGTAAGAAATTCTATGGTAGAATCATATCTCAAAATAATTAAAATTGTAGAGCCAAAAATGGTATTTCTAGAAAATGTGGCATGATTTACTTCTCAGAAAAAAGGAAAAACTACATATAAAGATTTTGTAATTAGTGAGTTGCAGAAAATAGGATATGCTATCGATTATAGAATATTAGATTTTTCAAAATTTTGAGTTCCACAAAAAAGAAAAAGATTTATTTTAATTGCTACAAAGTGAGTAGAAAATACTTTTTTTAAAAAATTAGAAAATTTTAGATTAAAATTTTTAAAAGACAAATGATTAAAAGAAGAAACATCTGTTTATGATGCAATTTCTGATCTCTATAAAAAAAACTGAACCTATAATTCAAAAGATACAAATTGATTTCTTGCTGGGAATTATTGAAAAATAGATTCAGCATATCAGTTATTTTTGCGTTGAGATAAAAAGAAAGAACCAGATAGTCATAGATTTGTAAATCATAGTCTGAAAATAGAGGAAAGATTCTTATGTTGTATAAAAAATAAATTATCACCACATGATATAAAAGCAAAATTTAGTTTAAAAAAAAATAACACTAAAGTGTTAGATAAGGGTAAGCCATCTCCAACATTGACTACTTTACCAGACGATTATATCCATTATAAAGAACCCAGAATCTTAACGGTAAGAGAATATGCTAGAATACAATCATTCAGCGATTCTTATGAATTTAAAGGAAAATATACTACAGGAGGAAAATTAAGAGTACAGGAAACACCTCGTTATACACAAATCTGAAATGCAATCCCTCCATTATTTGCCGAGTGTGCAGCAAATGTTTTATATGATATGATAAATAAAAATGGGAAATGAACAATTTAGAATAAGTTCTCATCTAAAAAATCATATAGGGAAAGATTTGATAACAGATAATGTTATTGCTATTTTTGAGTTGGTGAAGAATAGCTATGATGCGGAAGCGTCCCATGTATCTATAGAGTTTAAAGAAAACGAAATAATTATTGTTGATGATGGTTATTGAATGAGTATGGAAGATATAAAAAATAAATGGTTATTCGTCGGATATTCTTCTAAGGTTGAAAAAGATAAAAACTGAGATATTATTGAAAATAAAAATAAGAGAAGAAATCTAAAAAGGCACTATGCGGGTGCAAAATGAGTTGGAAGATTTGCATGTGATAGGCTATGATCTATGCTAACGCTATATTCTAAGAAAGAATGATGAAACGAATCGAAACTTATTATACCTCGAGATAAGTTTGAAAAAAATATGAATAAAGAGTTCTGATCAATAAATGTGACATTAGAAAAATCAAATGACAAGAATATTGGCAAACAATGAACGTTGCTAATAATAAGTAATCTAAGAGAATGAAAATGGGCACGTGAAGATATATTAAAATTAAAAAAGCAATTGATGAGATTAATTTCTCCAGTAAAAAATAATCAGGAAGATATATTTTCTATAGAGATTATAGACAAAAATAATGAAAAATTGGATAGGAAAGACCAGCCCAATAGAGAAAATGTAAACTGACTCATTATAAACGATACACTAGAAAAAATTATTAATTATACTGTCTATATAACAGCAGAAATATATCACAATTCGTTAAGTATAAAGATTTATGATCGTGGGAGATATGTGTTTGGATTAAAAAAACATAATAAAAAATATGATAAAATCTCTGATGTACAAATGCAATTATATTTTTTAAATACAACAGCAAAGCGTGAGTTTTCAAAAATGATGTGAATTGATAATGTAAGCTATTGATCAATATTTTTATTTAAAAACGATATTCGTGTTTATCCATTTTGAGAGACAGATAATGATAAATTGTGATTAGATCAGCGTAAAACACAATGATATGCTAGATTTCTTTGAACTAGAGATCTTTTATGATATGTAAATATTATTGATGAAAAAGATGATTTCAAAGAAAAAACTAGTAGAGACTGAGGTTTTATTGAAAACGAATCTTATAGACAATTGGTGGAGTTTATATTAGAAGAATGAGTAAAAAAGTTAGAAAAATATGTTGTAGATGCTTTGAGCTGGACAGAAAGTCGTCAAAATAAAGAAATATTTAATATTGAAAACAGACTTGATGATGTGAAAAGCTTTATAAAGAAACAACTTAGTGAAGAATATTCAGAAATAGAAATAGGGCAAGATTTCAAAAACATACTAAACGAAAAGAACATTTTGGAGAGTTTTAAAGAAAAGGTGAAGTGATCTCACTTTGAAAAAGATTTTAATGCAATAGAGAAAATAGTCAAACAAACTAGTGAACAGAATAAAGAACTAGAAAAAGAAACTGGAATACAGAAACAACAAATTAAATTAGAAAAACAAAAAATGGCAGTCCTAGAAAGACAAAATGAATTTTTACAAGACACTCAAAATATATCAAAAGAAAAAATATTGTGAAATATTCATGATATATGAATAATTAATGATGATCTTGATGTACTTCTTAGCGAAATCCATAAAAAAGCATGAAATAAAAGAGGTATAGAGGATTTACTTTCATTGTCATTTTTTTATATAAATAAGATAAGAACAATTACAAAATTTGCTCACAATTCAGATTATATAACCAATAAATGAGCATATAAAAATTGAAATATTTGTAAATTTATGCATGAATGGTGACAGTATCTATCATCATCATGATGAATATCATTAAAATATAGTGATAATTTCAAAGAGTCTGAATGTCCAACAGTAAAATTTTCTGAAGTTAACATAAATACCATTTTGCTAAATTTATTTTCAAATAGTAAAAAAGCTTTGGCGAGAGAAATCAAAATAATATTCAAAACATCTAAAAATGAACTACTAATGTATTTTCATGATAATGGTAAATGAATAGATTCATCTATAAAATCAAACATTTTTAATCTTGGTGTTACAACAAGTAATGGTTCTTGAATTTGACTATATGTAGTCAAAAGAATTATGCACGAAGATTTTAACTGAAACATTGAAACCATTGAATCTGACGATAATAATTGAGGATTATGATGAGCCTCTTTTTTACTTATATTTCCCTTAAAACAATGAAATTAGATTTTAAAATTTTATGGATAGATGATGACTGGAAACGTCCAGAAACATCTGTAAGTCTCAATAGGGTGAGAGAAGGAATTGAAAAACATTTAGAAGATGAGTTTTTTATCCCCACCATAGAAATTAGTGACTGAGAAGGATTAGATATTATTACAGATTCGCATAAATATGATTTATTTCTTATCGATTTTAATCTTTGATCGGAAAAATGACTGAAGCATATAGAAACCATAAGAAATGATTCTATTTTTACAGAAATTATTTTTTATTCTCAATCTCCAAACTTCAAACATGATTTAATGGAGTATTGTAAAGACAAAAGCTATATAGAATGAATATTTCTTACAGATAGAAATGATCTCTGAGTAAAGTTTAAGCGTGTGTTGGATGTTATAGATAAAAAAGTGAACAACTTAAATACAATGCGCGGTTTAGTTATAGCGGAGACCAGTGATCTTGATTATATATTGTGTGAAATAATAGATAAGTCAGTAAAAGTAAAGGATTGATTTTATACGTGAAATTATGATGATTCAACTAAAAAATATGATTTTAGTGTTGGCAAAAAATTTCAATCGCATCGTACATTAGATTTTGTTAGTTGGTTAGCCACCAAATGAAATAATAAAATATATTATAAACTATTAACTGATTCCTGAAGTTCTATTTGTTTACAAGATGTATGAATTATAGGTAAAATAAATGATTATCGTGATTTTTATGAGAATAAAAGGAACCCTCTTTCTCATGTGCCCAACAATCAACAGCACCCATTTTCTATAACAGATCTTAAAAATATGAGAAAAGAATTATTAGAATATAGGACAGCATTTGAATTATTTAGAGATACTATTTAATAATATGTTGAAGTTGTCGTTATTTTTTTAGTATTTAATGAAATGCTAGTAATATTTTTTTTTGTACTTTATTTCTTGGAAAATCATCTGAAATTCGTATATATAAGATGATTTATCTTGTAATTATATCATTTTGTACAAAAAAATCCTCAATACGCTTTTCCAATGAAATCGTGATCAGGCATGTGAACATATTCTTGGATTCTATCAGCATAGATGATTTTGTATCGTAGATTATTTGTATTTTGCCAATATCTCTGGTAAAAAACTTTTTTGATCGTACCAAAAATATTCTCCATCTGATTTTGAAACGGCTTTGCTTGCTGATTATAGAACGAATTCTCTTAAAAATATTTATGCTAGTTATCAACATGCTATACTGGATGCGGATGTTGTTTTGCCTGATGGTATTGCATTACAGATATTCAATGCTTTGGCTACCAAAAAATGGCTTAATAATCTCAATGGAACTGATTTTTGCCCGTATTTTCTTTCCTATCTCAAAAAAAAATATCATCAAAAGCCAATAGATATTATTCTTTATGGAACGCATCCTCATTTGTTGGAAAAAACTCAGCAATTGCTTACTCATCAATGATATCATGTTGTCTATGCTCAAGATGGATATAGCAATTTAGATTGGGAGAAGGTGGCGCTTGCTTTGAAAAATA
This sequence comes from uncultured Candidatus Peribacteria bacterium, assembly GCA_964551805.1. Classification (GTDB taxonomy): domain Bacteria; phylum Patescibacteriota; class Gracilibacteria; order Absconditabacterales; family Absconditicoccaceae; genus CAJBLF01. The sequence goes on along the minus strand of CAZKEK010000012.1, from coordinate 4,169 downwards.
GTGCTGATGCTTTTTCTATTCTTCTTGTCGCGAGATCTACTCCTGATTTCCCGATTCAAGAACTTCGAACGCTTGCAAATAAAAATAAAATTCGCCAACATAAGCTGATTGTTATGAATCAGTGATGAACGTTTGATTTTTGGGTAGGTGAACAAAAAAGAGCTCCAAAACTCATAAGAACGATAAAGTTGGAACGATTACGAAGGCTTGTGTCTGCTCCTAAGAGAAATATAAAAAAGGTGGTGTCTACTCTGGCTCTTTTTGGGTATATTTTCTCGTATTTGATATTGAAAAAGAAGTAAATATGACTACATACATGGGTAATTGATTCTCCTTTGTTTTTTTTATTGTTTTACGTTGTGATTAATGCATCTCAAAGAAAAAAAATTTCTCTATCTTACTGAAGAGCACGTATTCAATCTTACCGAAGAAATCTCAAATGGAATAAAAATTAAAATGTTCGTTGGATTCCAATCAGATAAATTTTTGGATTTTCAAAAAGATTTGTTGCAAGAATTTGCTGCTGATTTAAAAGATAAAATCAGTAATGAAAATTATGATATTGATGATATAAAAAATGATTTTGAAATAGCTCTTCAAAACCTCAATGTAAAGCTTAAAGCTTTCTCTGATAAGGTTCGTGATATAGACTTTTTTGGTATCAAATGATATATTCAGTTGGTGTTGGATAATGTTTTGATGCTCTCAATGATAGGTGATGTAAGTGTTATGATTTTTAGAGATGAAAGATTATATTATTCGTTGACCAATTCACTTAATGAAAAATGAAAAATAGATTTGTTTTCTGATTTTGTAGAATGAGATGTAGAAAATCATGATCAGATACTTTATCTAGGGACAAAAATCTCTGATGTTTTTGATACCAGTGATTTTAAAGAGATGGAAAGCGTTTTGCAGTCAGAAGAAACTCATTTGATTAATTTTTTCCAGGAATTGCTCAATGCAAGAATGGATAAAAAGGCTTTTGGATTTATTTTTCATTATCTTATTACCTGAGCTCCAGTAAAAGCTCGTGAAGAAATTTCTAGACGTTTTGACGAAAATTCTCTTCTTGGAAAACTAAAAACATTTTTCTTTAAAAATAAATATCAAGCAACTGTTGGTATTCTTGGTGTGGTTATTCTTTTTATGGTAATAAATTTGCTCGCTCAGGTATTAAAGTCAAATACTGATACCTTCGTTACTTCAGATGGAGTGACGGTAGATCTTACTATCGAGGATATCAAAAAAGATTTGTTTATGTTCCAAGGTATGGATCCTACTTCAGAAGAAAAATCCATCAAATATAACGAAATCCTTAGCAAACTTGATACTCTACAAAGTAAAGGAAGGTGGTTGGAAGATGTAGCTCAATTTAGAAAATTATTGCAATCAGAATATTATAAAGGATTTAATATCGTATATGTGAGTAGTCTATCAAAATTTGATGATGCTACGCTTGGTAAAAAGACAAAAATCTTGTCATTTAATCCATCAGAAATTTCTCAAATAGGTAGTGTACAATGACTCTATGTATGGAGAAATATGATTGTTGCTGGTACCAAATCAGCATTGGTTGGTGCGCTTGATGATAATATGAGATGATCACTTATTACCTACAATCTTCCTTCTAGTACCGATTTGATCAAATGATGTAATCTCAATCTTCTCAAGGATGGGCTATATTGTTTTACTAATACAGCAAACATCTATTCTGTAAATAAAGAATGAATCCAACCGGTTACTACAACAGATACAACACCATTTTCCAAAAATATTGCTGGAGTGTTTACGTATGGAAAAGCTAATCTTTATGTTTTTGAAAATAACGTAAGTGCTGCTTGAAATACTGCTTTGGTTACTAGATATCGTAATACCTTATGATCACAAACTATTTATCAATGAGGACAAAAATATACGCTAGCTTCTAATATGACATGATATTCATTTGGTTCTTGATTCTCCAATTTCGCTGTTGATTGATCTTTCTTGGTATGGAATCAAGGTAAATTATTTCAATTTCGAAGAAACCCAGCAACATCATTTTCTCTTGGTGTTCGTGAAGTGAAGCTTTTATGATGAGACAAAAAAACGGTACAATATTCTGATGATGTAAAAATTATTAGTTCTGTAAATTCTAAATATGTATATTTGTTTGATAAGGTTAATCAGACATTTACTATTTATGAATCTCGTCCAGCAAAAAATATTGACCAATCAAATGCTAGTTATGGATTATATTACGTCTTTATGTTCAAGTTTGATTTAGGAGCAACAGATAAGGTTGTCGATATAGATATTCCTGATCCTACCGCAAATAGACCAGAGATGTATATTCTTACCAATGGAGGAGTTAATAAGGTTGCTTTGTACGAATTCATTGATAGTATCAAAGATAATAAAACAATAAAACAATTATAATAAAATAGCATAATTTGTGAGGTCTGTTTAGAATATAAAGGTACATTAGTATGAAACATATATCGTCCAAAGAACTTAGTATACGTCGAACTAATTTTCGATTGTCAAAGCAGCATGTCTATCTTCCCGAAAGTTCATTGATTGGTGGAAAAGAGAGTACTGCTATGTTTACTATTGCTTGAATGCAACAACTCATTCCTTATTTGTCAGGTAAAGAGCATCCTTTGGGCAAAAAACTTTTTAATATACAAAAATGTATAAGAACGGTAGATATTGATGAAGTAGGTGATCCAAGTCATCTTACCTTTTTTGAAATGATGGGAAATTGGTCTTTGGGAAGTTATTTTAAACAAGAAGCAGTTCAACGAAGTCGAGAATTTCTTGTAGATGTTCTTGAATTTGATCCTGCTAAATTGGCGGTTACTGTTTTTGAGTGAGATGCAGATACTCCAAGAGATGATGAAACTGCTGGATATTGGAAAAATGCAGGTATGTCAGAAGAAAGAATCGCGTATATGTCAGCATCAAATAATCGACGAAGTCCTGGTCCTGTTTGACCATGTGGTCCTGATACGGAAATTTTTTATTGGGTAGGGGATGTAGAATTTCCTCCTCAAGGTTCTACTCCAAAAACCGATGAAAATAATCGATTGGAAATATGGAATAATGTCTTTATGGAGTATTATCGCTGAGAAGATGGAAAGCTTACAAAATTAAAAAATCAGAATGTTGATACATGAATGTGATTTGAAAGAATGGCAAAAGTTTTGCAAAAAAAACAAACTGTTTTTGATACGGATATTTTCGTGCCATTGCTTACGCTTATAGAAAACACTCTTGATATATCATATCTTTGAAATGAAAGAAGATGTAGAATTATTGCCGATCATAGTAGAACAGCTTTTTTTCTTCTTCTCAATAATATTGTCCCTTCCAATGAAGGAAGATGATATGTTCTTAGAAGATTGATTAGGAGAATGTGTTATAGTGTGTTATTGTTGCATCCATTGTCTGAATCAGCTTTTGATGAATTTATCATTCATATTGTTGCTTTGGTTGATGAATTGATGGATACACATGCTGATATTCAACAAATTAGTGAACTGTTGAAAAAAGAAGTTCGTCAATTTCAAAAGACTATCACTCACGGACAAAAATTGCTTGATGAACTTATCAAGTGAACAAGTAAAAAATCTATTTCAGGAAAAGATATTTTTAAACTGTATGATACTTTCTGATTTCCTCTAGAATTGACGAAAGAAATACTCGAAGAGAAATGACTCGCTGTCGATGTCGATGGATTTCAAAAAGAAATGGAAACACAACAAGAGAGATCTCGTGCATGATCCAAAGATATGTTTAAACAATGAGTAGATCGAGCAAATTATCTTCAATGAGTTCCAGTTACTCAATTTGTTTGATATGATGCTTTGGAATCTAGTGATGTAACTATACTCAAAGACTTTGAGATTCAATGACAGAGGATTCTTGTTTTTGATAAAACTCCTTTTTATGCAGAAAGCTGAGGACAAGTAGGGGATTCATGAACTATTGTTCTTGCTGATGGTAGTCAGGTAATGATTTCCCATGTACAAAAATATAACTGAGTTTTCCTTCATTTTATTAGAGCATAATAAAAACATACATAATAAAAAAACCTGGAAATAAACACCAGGTTTTTTTTTGTCATTTTAGGCATAATAGAAGAAAATGTGTGGCTAAAATAGGGGAAAAGATTAGTAGAGAAC
>CAZKEK010000011.1:0-14330 GCA_964551805.1 uncultured Candidatus Peribacteria bacterium | reverse complement strand
AGATATAAATAATTTTAGCAATACGCTCGGAGTTGGAACAGAAACAGGAATTACGCTTACTGCGGGTGATGGACAAAAAAGAGTCATTACGCAATTATTTTGAACGCTATATTTTGCTACACATTTCCAGACGACTATGTTTTTGGATACTACGAAACCTAGCTTTACATTTGCAAATGCGTCATGAGCAGAATTTACTACAGGGCTACTTACCATAACCAATGTACTAGATACGTGAGCTGGAATAGCAAGTTCTGGATATGCACGAAGTACTGATGGTAGCACATTTGATGATTGGACCAATAGAGAATATTATGAGTTTGCGCCTGCCACAGAACCTGGTACGCAGACCGTTCGAGTCAAACTACGTGACGCTGCAGGCAACGAATCGTTGCTCCATAGTGGAAGTTTTACGCGAACGAATATTGCTCCGAGCGCGGCTAATTTGAGCTGAATAGCTGATGAATGAGCAGCAATTATCTTTACCGCGCTCGGAAGTGACCCGGGTGGAACGGTATTTACTTACCAATGGTTTAGTGGCGCTAGTTGTACAGGAACCACGCTAGCTACTCAAAATATATTTACCTGAACTATGTCTGGTGCATGAATTGGTGTACGAAGTTATAAGATCCTTGATGCTCAAGGTAGTGAAAGTACTTGTGCTCTAGCTACAGGAACGTGGAAAGATATCACGGCGCCTACTGCGGATATTGCGTACTCGACCACCCAGCTCACTAGTGGCGCCGTGATTGCTACATTGACGGGGTTTTCTGAACCCATTACTATAATGAATACTAACGGTCTCGATTATTCTACCTTTACAGAAAATGGAACATTTACGTTTCTGTTTGCTGACAGCGCTGGCAATACCTGAAGTGCGACTGCTACCGTAGATCGAATCGATACTACTCCACCAAATATTTATCTCAATGGAGCTAGCTCGCTCATCAAAGAATATGGTTCTCTTTATACAGAACTCTGAGCTACCCGAGACGATATTGTCGATGGCACAGGAATAATCTCCCAAATTTCTGGTGAGGTCAACACACGAATTCTTTGAACATATACCCTATATTATAGCTATACTGATCATGCTGGCAATGTATGAACCGCAAGCAGAATAGTAACCGTAGTCGACACTACATCACCGATCCTTACGCTCAATGGATCAGATGAAATTTTTGTAGAATATGGAACCTCCTATTCTGATGCCTGAGCAACGTGGACAGATCTTCATGATGGAAGTGGAACACTCACCGCGATAGGTACCGTCGATACGCGAACGCTCGGAACGTATATACTTGAATATCAGTATATAGATATGTCAGGCAATACGGGAAATATAATTTCGAGAACCGTACATGTCGTCGATACAACACCGCCGGTGATTAATGAAACGAGTATTACTCCTGATATGATTGGTTCTACCGGACAAATTACTATAACACAAACGATTACTGACGCCAACAACGTAAGTGGTGCTTCGGTAGTGATACTCGATCCTCTTGGTGGTACTACACAACTTACATTATCATTGGTTTCTGGAAATACACAGGAATGAATTTGGAGTGGCGTATATGTTTTTGATGCGCCTGGTATACCAGATGGAATATATCTTCTTTCTGGATATGCTTATGATAGTCAGGGAAATACCTGAAACGCTTCGCTGGGACAAATAATTTTGGATAGAACTGCGCCTACATTTTCGTTGATTACTCTCTCTCCACAATATGTGTGATGAAGTGGAAACGTAACTATCCATGTAGTTGCGCAAGATAGCTTGGTTGGTATTGCGAGTATAACCGCGAGAGATACCAGCTCTGATATATTTGCGACACTCGTTTCCTGATCCAATTTTCCTACCGCTGCTGGAGAAATTGGTTCGCGAACATTTTTGCAAACCGTGGTTGGCACTGAATGAACGCACGACGAAGAAATTATAGCCAATGATTTGCTAGACAATAGCCGTAACTATACCGTACCATTTATCTACGATATCACGGCGCCTACTGCGGATATTGTGTACTCGTCGACTGAGCTCACTAGTGGCGCCGTGATTGCTACATTGACGGGGTTTTCTGAACCCATTACTATAATGAATACTAACGGTCTCGATTATTCTACCTTTACAGAAAATGGAACATTTACGTTTCTGTTTGCTGACAGCGCTGGCAATACCTGAAGTGCGACTGCTACCGTAGATCGAATCGATACTACTCCACCGACGGCTACCATCACCTATACTCCACCAGCATGACAAACTACTAGTGGTGAGGTCGTGGCGTTTGCTCAGCTCAATGAATCTTGAGTATTCCTTACTAGCGGAGATGCTTATCATACCTTTACAGAAAATGGATATTTTACGTTTATGTTTGCTGATCTCTTGGGAAATATATGAAGTGCTGTTGCTCATGTAGATTGGATACACGCAGATATTCCGTTACCATTTCTTCCGCCTACGAGACCAAGTGGTGGATCAACAATCTTGGTACAAGACGTATGTCCAGAGTCGAGAGATTGTTCTTCTAGTTATTATGACAATCTTTGTGGACCATGTCCAGAAGCTCATGGAAGTGCAGATCCTGTAGGAGATATTACCGATTCTCCGTATTCACAAGAAATAAATGAAGCATACCAACGAGCATATAGTTTATGAATCACAAGCATCTGAACTATCCAAAACGCTCGTATCGACAACACTATTATTAGAGAACATCTCGCAAAAGTTATGACTGAATTTGCTATCAAAGTTTTGAAAATGAAACCAAATACAAAATTAGTCTGTTCATTTTCTGATATTGCTCAAGAAACCCCAGAGATGAGATTCTATATGAAGACCGCTTGTCAGCTAGGATTGATGGGACTAAAATCTGATGGTAAAACACCAGATACCATATTTACTCCTCGCGCTACGATCACAAGAGCTCAGTTTGGTACTATACTTTCTAGACTTATTTATGGAGATGTTTACAATATCTATCCATGAGAAACCAATAGATATGCTTGGTATGAAAAGCATTTAGCAGCACTGTATCAAGACAACATTATTAGAACTACTAGCGTGCCGACCATGTATGAAAAAAAAGCGCGAGTATTTTTGATGCTCAAAAGAACGGTCGATGAATGACTGATTGCCAAATATCATACCACATTTTCCAGCAATAAATAACTCACACCCGGGTGCAAAATTTTCGGTTGAAATACGGAGCAAATACAATAAAAACGATTTTTGTATACATACATATTTTTTATGTCGTCTAAATTATCTATGAAACATCTCGTAATAGTGGAGTCTCCTGCCAAATCTGCGACGATCAAAAAATTTCTCGGTGAAGGCTTTGAAGTCAAGGCGTCATACGGACACGTAGTAGATCTTCCTCAGAAAGAACTTGGTGTGGATGTTGAACATAATTTTGTACCAAACTATATCATATCTCCTGACAAAACAAGAGTCGTGAGCGAGCTGAAAGCGTTAGCGAAAAAAGCTGACAAAGTCTGGATCGCTACCGATGAGGACCGTGAAGGAGAAGCTATCGGACGACACGTCGCCAACCAGTTATGATTGGATATTTCCAAGACTGCGAGAATCGTCTTTCACGAGATTACCAAACAAGCCATAGATCACGCCGTAAAAAATCCAAGAACCATAGATATGAATTTAGTCGATGCCCAACAAGCCAGAAGAGTCCTTGATAGACTTGTAGGGTTTGAGCTTTCTCCTGTCCTTTGGAAAAAAATTAAAATGGGATTGAGTGCGGGAAGAGTCCAATCCGTTGCCGTAAGGTTGATCGTGGAAAGGGAAAGAGAAATCCAAAAATTTGAGTCAGCATCATTTTTTAAAGGTATTGGAAGTTTTGTAGGAAGTGCAAAAATGGATGACGGAAAGGAAGGAATCCCGCAAGGCGGGAAAGAATTTAAAGCTGAACTTTCCAAAGATTTGGCTACTCCCGACGAAGCACAACAATTCTTGGAATCTTGCAAAGACGCACAATACACCATAGAAAACATCGAAGTAAAACCAGGAAAAAAATCGCCATCAGCGCCGTTTACTACGTCGACACTCCAACAAGAAGCGAGTAGAAAACTTGGATATCCTGTAGCGAGAACGATGCAAGTAGCGCAAAAATTGTATGAAGCAGGGTTGATTACGTACATGAGAACGGATTCCGTTACACTTTCGGAGACTGCTATGCAAGCGACACACGATGAAATTAGCACAAGATATGGAAAAGACTATGCGAAACCTACGCAATATGTGACCAAATCTAAGGGTTCACAAGAAGCGCATGAATGTATCAGACCTACGCATATGGAAAACAATATTGCTGGAGGTGACGCCGCAGAAAAGAAACTTTACGAGCTGATCTGGAAGAGAACCATCGCTTCCCAAATGGCACCAGCCGAGATAGAAAAAACCAAAGCTACCATCAGCATATCTACCAACAAAAAATTCAATTTCATCGCAAGCGGTGAAGTCGTTAAATTTGAGTGATTTCTGAAAGTATATTTCGAATCCAAGGATGATGAAGATGAAGACGAACAAAGTGGTATGTTGCCCAAAATGGTACAAGGAGAAGTGCTAAATCTCCAACAAATTTTGGTTACCGAGAGATTTAAAAACCATCCACCAAGATTTACGGAAGCATCATTGGTCAAAAAACTTGAAGAACTCGGAATTGGTCGTCCGTCAACCTACGCACCGACTATTTCTACCGTACAAAAAAGATGATACGTTGTCAAAGAAGATAGAATTGGTAGCGAAAGAAAATATCAAGAATTTACGCTCAGACTTGGGGTCATCACGACAGCAAGCAACACGCAAACTACGGGAGCGGAGAAACAAAAACTCTTCCCAACGGATATCGGGATGGTCGTCAACGACTTTTTGGTCATAAACTTCAAAGATATTTTGGACTATAACTTCACCGCAAGTGTAGAAGAAGAATTTGATGAAGTCGCAGAAGGAAAAATCAAATGGCCGGTAATGATGAAGAAGTTTTACGATCCGTTTCATGCAGAAGTAGCCAAAACGCTTGAATTTGCAGAAAAACAGACCGGAGAAAAAGACCTCGGAATAGATCCCAACACCGGAAAAAAAGTCATGGCAAGAATCGGAAGATTCGGACCAATGGTACAAGTAGGTACCGCTCAAGATGAAGACAAACCAAAATTTGCTTCGCTCAGACCTGGACAAAATATTGAATCGCTTACCTTGGAGGATGCCTTGGCACTCTTCGCATTACCAAAAGTGATTGGACAATATGAAGAAGATGGAGTAACCGTAGCGGTAGGAAAATTCGGACCCTATTTGAAATATAAAACATTTTTCGTTTCTATTCCAAAGACACTAGATCCCTACACTATCACCATGGATGAAGCTATTCCTTTGATTGAGAAAAAAATCGACACAGAAAAAAATAAATACATCAATACCTTTGATAATAAGTGAGTAAAGATAGAAGTCTTGAATGGACTCTATGGTGCGTATATCAAGTCTGAGGGGAACAACTACAAGATCCCAAAATGAGGAAAAGACGCCACTGATTTGACGATGAAAGATTGTCTAGCAATTATAAAAAATGGACCAAAGCCTAGTGCTGCTAAACCAGTGAAGAAGTCTTCTAATCTTCCGAAATCTTCTGCAAAAAATTCTCCGAAATCTTCCGAGAAGAAGACGGCGGTGAAAAAGGTAGTTAAAAAGAAGTAAGAAATAATTTTGGAGCCTGGCGGAAGCTGGGCTTTTTTATAAATCTAATATTAACACCTATAGGATGGTTTCTTCTAAAATATGACCAAATGATCCATGTCCATGTTGATCTGGAAAAAAATATAAGAAATGCTTTGATGTAAATAAATTTCAAAATACTTGTAGTTTTTTTCTTAATGAAAATTTAAATGAAAATATTGCCTATGTAGGTTCATTTATTAACTCGGCTGCGGAAGAAATAAGTAAGGCCGTAAAGTGTTTACAAGACCACTGTTCTGTTCAAACATTAAGATCTGAATCACTCCTAATATTTGCATTTATTGAAACAATATCTAAATTATGGTTGAGTTATGTAGATTATAAAGCAACAGATAATGATAAAGCAGCTTTTCTTAATCGATTTAATGAATTTATTAGTACAGATGAAAATATATTTTGGAAAGAAAATACTAATTTAAAGTTACTAGATTGAGAAATACTATACAAACTTAGATGTAAACTATCTCATGGATTATCTGTCCCAGATACCCAGATAAATTGAAAGACAATAATGATAAATAATAATTCAAATCATCCATCAGCATTGCTATTAAGAAAAAAAATTAAGAATCTTATTACTATCAGCCCCACAGAATTAATTAATATAACAACAAAAGCGGGTATGCTTATGATTGATAAAATAAATGAAGAAAAGGATAGTCCGGACTTCCCAAAAAAAGTTCAGAATATGTCGAACTATCTACAAAAAGAAGGTGCTGAATTAATTACAACACAACAATAATATTATAAAATTCTATTTTGTATATATAAAAAAAATCCCCGACTGGAGATTATTTTATGGATTTTTTAATCTAGGTATTAGAACAATAAAGTCTATGTGTAGATTTTCTGCATTTTCTAATATTCTATTAGTAAATGGATTTTTACGTTCGTTTAATTTATTAAATTTATAATTAGATAGGTAACATTTTGGTTGTCCATTACTATTTTTAAGAGCTGTACAATCATCCAGTGCGTAGATTTTTACTTTTGAAAAACTCAGTGCATTCAATGGCAATACTATAATATTGTTGAAGTGTGAAAATCTACTAAATATAATATTTTTTATATATTTTATAGTTTCATCTTCTGGAGTATATTTATTCTCTGCATAAAAAAGATATAAGTTTCCTTCATTAGGTCTAGTAGCGACTGTATATGCTGCTTTAGGGATCAATCATGACTCTTTAAAATCTTCTATGATTGGATCTAAAAAAAGTATTTCATCTGTTCTTGGATTCTGTGCTATTAAAAAGATGTTTGCTCCACTTAGTGCGTTTTTCCTATATCCGATTGAATTATTTGCACTTCAATGCATAGGACAAGTGTCGTTTATTGAAGTAGCTATACATTTTAATCAATATACTAAATACCCGGTTGATGGTGAATCACTAAGATTGACCGTATATTCAATTTTTCAAGTTTGTCCCGGTAGAACACCAGGATTTATAATTATCACTCATGATGTATTTCATATATTATACGATAATTCACAATCTATCTGTCATGAAGACGACATGATTGTATGTGGTGATTTATTGAATAATAAAAATTCTAATTTATATGAAGAATCATCTACTATATTAAGTTCGGTGAATGGCATTGATAAATCAACATCCATAAGACAAATCTTATCCAGCTCTAATGTGATCTTTTTTTCTTCAATAAAACTAGTTGCCTTGTTATTAGCCTCAGCACTCCTATTACTTAGCGCATATAATATTATAGGGATTATCAGTGCCAGGATACCCAATAATAATATCTGTTTATGTCTTTTCTTTTCTCAAACCATTACTATCTAGAGATTATAACTAAAATAATTCTGATACTAAATTATGTACCGAGGTATATGATTCACAACCTATTTTTATTAAATCTTTTACGCCTTCTTTTTTGTGAAGTCTTTCTAATTTTTTGGCATGTTCTATCGCCTTAGGAATTCTATCTAAAAAATCGTCAAATGAATATGTATTTTTTTCATATTTCTTTTTCATTTCCTTTGATAATGACTTTTTGTGATCAGATACCGTTCCTATACCAGTAAAATATTTAAAATGTAGCAATAATCGAACCTCAAATGAAATGTTCGAAAAAGCTAAATTTATATTTTCTTTCTTAGCTCATGCTTTTAATTTATCTAAATCATTTTGCGTTATTCCGTCTCTATCTAAGACTAATCGCACATGGAGATTTTTCTCTGTATCTCTCATTGATTCACGGACTCAAGATATCTTTTTAGTTGCTATTTTTAATAGCCCTAATCATCATATTCCCTCAGGACATATTTTTATATTATTTTTTGTTGCTTTTAGATGGTTTTTTATTCAGTTAAAATATATTTTCTCAGTTTTTTCTCATTCTAAAAACAAAACATAAAGAGGTTTTACCATTCTCTTTTTTCATTTATATCAATATCTTAAGTTTTTTTGTCACATGTTATTTCTCTGTAGAAATAAAAGGAACAGCACCAAACAATCACATGAGATATTTCTTTTCTATGGCAGAATTTATTCTTTCTCCAAAATCAGTAAGAGAATAAACTTCAGTCGACTGCTCTTTATTTTTCTCTGCAAACCATACCTGATCTCTTCTAAAGAGATCCAAATCTAATAGGTTTGTATCATGTGTGATAAATATTAATTGTGCATTGTGTGGATTTCTTTTGGGACAATTAAACATTTCTACAATATATCTAGTTAGGTGAGTGTGTAATCTCGTATTAAACTCATCAACAAACAATGTTTGTCATTGATCTAGCGCTTGAGAAATCACTCAAGCTATATCAAAGAATTGTCTAGTTCATGCTGACTCTTGATAAAAATTAAAATTTACCACGCCTTCAATCGCTCATGTTTCATTTAAAATATTATGCATCGTAGTAATCTTTGGCGATCTATGTCAATTAGATCTAGAGCTTACTTTTCCTCAATTAGCATTCTCTAATGCTTCTTCAAAAAAGAAATCCTCTATTCATAAATCTGCTTCTTTCAAAAAGTTAACTATTTTCTGATGATTATCTCATCACTCCTTTATATAGTCTATTGTTTCCTGCAATGATGAACTATATGGAATATTAATTTTTCTCATAAAATAACTTTTTATTTTGTTAGATATGTCTCAATTTATTTGAGCGACTGTTGATAGGAAAAGTGCATTATTTCTAAGTAAAGAATTATCTTTTACTTCTTTTGCTTGAGCATCAAATCCTAGTCAGATAGTAACTTTTTGATTAACTCTCGAAAACAGCATTTTTTTTCTACCTTTTTCATAGCTATAGAGAGATTCTTTAACTACAATTTCATTTTTCAAAGCAAACGAATATTCGTACCTACATTTATTTACAACAAACATTACAAAGAATTCTGATGGTTTATTCTTCGTTACTGTACTTAGTAGGAATGGCTCTAAGAACCATGTAAAGTCTTCTCTAAATGAGAGAATTATGAATAATCTTATAAATTGTGCTATCTTAAAAAAATTTGATTTCCCTCAGGCATTCGGTCAGTACAATACTGCAGACTTTACTAAATCAAATGATTCATATTTATTTTTAAAAGTAAAAACATTATCTGGCAGATTTTCTGATGTTTTATGTAATCAATTATCTGCCGCCAAAGAAAAACGTGCTTCTTCTTTAAAAGAAAGACAATTTTTAACTCTTATTTCTATAATCATATATTTAGGATAAATATATAAAACCCTATTTTCATTCAATAATAACCTTTTTTTTTATAATTGCAAGACATTTTTGCACTTTATTTACAAAAATCACATATTAATTGTTAATTATGATAGATATTCCAATTATAAACTATATATTGTCATAATAAACAAAGCAATTTTTTCTAATGGATTGTTTTTTATATTTCTCACTTTAACCCTTTCTCCCACTCCCACTCATCCTTACCACTCCCCTAGCTCTCTGTGGCGAGTGGCGGTGACAAATTTTTTTAAAGGGAAAAAGAGATAATCTTGCAAAGATTACAAAAAACACTACCTATATCCAAAGCAAGAAAAAATAAATTTTATCTAAAATACAAAAATGCGTGTAATTACTCGAAATATGAAAAGAGCTACAGCAAAAAACAATGCTTGGGATATAGTTCGCAACCTTAATCCAGATGTGGCATTATTACAAGAAGTTTCTAGTATTCCACAAGATATTTTAGATGGTTTTGATACAAGGTTTGCGTATGCAATGGGAGGAAAAGATCATAGCTTATTAAAATTTGGTACAGCATTATTAGTAAAAGGAAAAATACTTAAAAAATTTAAACTCGTTTCTGAATATGATTGGATAAATAAAGAAATAGAAAAATATGATGGGAATATGTCGTGTTATACTATTAAGCCAAACATTTCTTGTGAAATAAATATCCTGCCTGTATATAGTCCTGCTCGACCAATAGACACATCAACTATCTCTGAAAAAGAGATAAACAGTATAAAACTAAATGGTAATAATCGTCTTTGGCTCACAGAGATTATTTGGTCTGGACTTCAAAATATAGACATAAAGACTACTCCATGGATAATTGCTTGAGATTATAATAGCTCAGAAACATTTGATAAAAAATGGCAAAAAGAAAATGGCGTAACTGCTAGTTTTTCTGTCTCTGGAAACAAAGAGATTTTAGATAGAATGGAAAATTTATGATTTACAGAATGCCTTAGATGATATAATGGAAAAATAATTCCTACATTTAAACATTCCAGAGGTAAAATTATGCATCAAATAGACCATATGTTCGTAAACAAACAACTTTCGCCTCTATTAAAACATTGTAGTGTTGGAGATGAAACGCAGATATTTGGACAAAAAATTAGTGATCATCTTCCAATAATAGCTGACTTTGAAAATAGCAATATACCTTCTAAAAAAATAGAAGACTTTATAAATAATAATAAATGGACTTTTGCAAAAACCTATGCTGACTTTGCACCTCATGAATATATTGTAAAAAGAACTATCGCTCCTGATCAGTGGGATAATATGGATGAGTGTGTAACATTTATACAACAAAATTGATACCCAGAAGATTTTTATGGAAAAACATTTACCTATTATCATATTTGAGAATATAAATACCGAGTAGATGAATGATATCAAAAAGATACATATGTTCTTAATAGAGTTTATATAAATAACGATAAAAAAATTATAGACAATAATAAACTATAAATATTTATTCCTTTCCCCCATACTTATGAAAAAACTCCTTATCTCCCTCCTCGTACTCACCACCTTCTCCACCCTCTTCTACGGCTTCACCTACGCCCATCCCGGCAGAACCGACAAACGCGGTTGCCACACCTGCAAGACTAATTGCAAAAAATGGGGATTGAAATATGGCCAGTATCATTGCCATAAGAAGAAGTAAGAAAAAAGATGACCTCTACCACAACGATAGAGGTTTTTTTATTTTTCCGTAGCTAAGAAAGCACTTGTAGTTCATATATTCAATAAAGACCGTATCTATGAAGTAACATCAAGTATTTTTTTGATAGTATCTTCACTTGGTAAATAATCAGAAATTTCCGTAGGTAAAGTATTATAGGTATACGTAGCTACTCCCATGGGTTGGGTTATGATTTCCAAAGCATATTCTACCAATATTTTATCTTTGGATCTACAAATCAATATCCCGATACTTGGATTATCTGATTCATATTTCACTTGTTTATCTAATATATGCAGATATCGATTAAGTTGCTGAGCATATTGTGGTAAAAACTCTCCTGTTTTAAGTTCGATAGCTATCATACACTTGAGTTTACGATGATAGAAAAGTATATCAATAAAATATTCTTTTTCTGATACTTCTATTCTAAACTGACGTCCCATAAATGCGAAATTCACACCCAATTGACCCAATGTCTGAACGATATTATCTACCATGGCATTTTCTAGTTGTCTTTCTGTATGTTCTTGTTCTAATTCCAAAAACGAAAGATTATATTCATCTTTGAGTTCTCGTGTAATTTGTGCAATAGTTTCTGGTGGTAGTATCTTTTGAAAGTTATTTTGAATAGATTTTTTGTGATATATAGCATGGTCAATATTCTCTGATAATATTGCTCTACTTCGATGATTCTCTTGTGTTTTTCTAATATAGAATATCCTCTCTTCTGTACTTTTTAACTTTTCAAAAATAAGGCTAATATGTCCCCATGGTAATTCTGCCACAAGTTGTGGCAATATTTTATTTTGTTTGGACAATTCATATGCAATCATTTTCATCCTTCTAAGATTACGAGCAGAAAATCCTTTTACGCCAGGAAATTCTATCTGAAGATCGTGAGATAAAGTATCAATAACTCCATCTCCTCGTCCCTGTTGAGTTTGAATAAGTATTTTTTGTCATAAATGTATATACATCATTATGAGTTCAACATTTACTTTGTACAATGCCTGGTGACGTGCTTGTATGACAAGCTGTTTGATTTCCGTAAAGGTTTGCGCATAATTTAATGGAGTAATAATCATGATACAAAAAAAGATGCTAAAAAAACGGTAAAGCATCTCATTCCTTTATTTGTTGGCAACTATTTGAATTGTAAATATTACAATAAAAAAATCAATATTTCTTGTATTTTTTAAAGGCATCGAATTCGATACCTTTAATTTTTTTTAAAATTTTCTCCAATATCATCTTGCAAACAAGTGAAAAAAAACTACACATTTAGTGTTATTTTATTCACCAAATATTCACCAATGTCCAACCAGATAGCTTTAATCATAGACAACAAGCTCAAATCGGACTTTACTAAACAACTCAAAAAAGAAGGTCTTACCAGTAAGGCATTTTTTACCCAATGCGTAAAAGCTTTTAATGAGGGAAGACTTCGTTTTGGTATTGTTTGACAATCTGATGGAGAAAGCGAATACTACAATCATCCTGGTTTTGTGCCAGTAAATGAGCCTACAAGCAAAGTTTTAGCGTGGATGAAGACACACGCTCCTAAGAAAAAATAGCCATGAAAGAGTGGCAAAAATTTCTCTTACAGCTCCAGTGAAGCTGATATTATCAAAAGATAGTAGATGCTATCCAAAAATATGAACGTGATGACCTAGCCAATCTCGATATCAAAAAAATTTCGTGATCCCAGGACTTACGAAGAATCAGAGTCTGAAAATATAGAATTTTATTGAAAAAAAATACCAATGGTACAGAGATTATTCGTATCTGAACTAGAGAGTGATTTTATCAGTAAGTCAAAAACTGTGTATTTTTTGCACAGGTTGTGTATTAGTTATTTTTAAAAATTTTTGAGTTCACACATTCAAAATTTTTTTCAGGGAAAAAAATTAGATCCAAAAGCAACTACCGGAGAATCCCCGGTAGTTTGATAGCAAAATTTATTCTCAATTTTTTAGTAAAAGTTGATTAGCAAAAAATCCCGCCAAGAAAAAGCGGGATTTTTATATTGATAAAATTAAATTTTAGAAATCGTGTTTTTTATAGGTAACCATCCGTAAGTAAGGATGTGTCGAATCCGAAGATAGTGCTTTTACTTGTAAGCTTCCATCATTAAAACATCCTATACAAACATAATCGCCTTTATAATCTTTTACTAATGAGCGATGATACCAAAGATATATAGGCATTGAGTCCGCTTTTATAATACGACTGATAGTTGCTTCCATGAAAATATGTGGATCAAGTACTGCATACTCCGGACCAAGTGCTTCTACCTTTCTCAATTGTTCAGAATAAGTCCCGAAGTAAGTCCCAAAATCATGGTAATTGATAAGGTAATAATCTCCATTTGTTGGTTTTTTGTCTGCCCAAAATTTTTCTTTTTCATCCAGAAACCAATCATAATTCGAACGAAAACATGGTTCATTTTTTATATCAATCCCCAGTATTTTTCTTTGTTCTGGCAGAGTCATTCCGATAACATATATCAAATACCAGCTTGCTTGATGTCGTTTGTTTTCTATTGCGCATTTTCTCAATGTAGCTTCACTGTATCTGATTTTATCAAGCGTGTGCCGTTCTTCCAAACTGTATGGGATATTCCACAAGCGATATATACTTTGAACCGTGAGCACATTTTCATTGCCAAGAATATTTATTGCACGAACATAACTTGGGTATTTCAATAACACATCCCGTTGGGGCTTTTCAAGAAAGTTTTGCAACTTTTCAAAAGTTATTACATTGTCCTTTATTTTTAAAGACAATACTTCTAATTGTTCTGTAGATACCCAAGATGATGGGCTTGTAGATGTTTCCAGAAATTTTTCCATCTCGGGATAGCCCACAGTTCCGTCATCTATCATACGGAACAAATCTTTGAGCTGGCCAGCAGTGACTGTCGACCCGCCAATAACGACCTTGTGTTTTTTCATAGCCATTAATTTTTTTTTATTTTTTTGTACTAAGTTAGTTGCGATATTTTTTTACATAAAAACATCAAAAAACATTTTTTTTAAAGATCCTTTGGTCTTTTATTTTTGGTTTAACGATTTTATTTGTCGTCAAATACGATAGTTATTTACCATAAAAAGTCAATCTTATCTATTGTAGAATAGCATCCAAATCCGCACAGTAAAATAATTTGTAAAAAGACACCTGTT
>CAZKEK010000010.1:5899-14668 GCA_964551805.1 uncultured Candidatus Peribacteria bacterium | reverse complement strand
GAGTCCAATAAAAAAGAGGGATCCGATAAGAATTGTTTGTCCTATGCTTTTATATCGGTTTTTGAAAAGGAGTGTTATAAGAACAATAAATAGTGTACAATAACCAACAAACATTCACAATGTTTTTATATTTATTGTTTTTGTTATTGCTAAATTTTCTTGTCAAAAAAATCAAAGTATGTAAGTATATCCCAAAATTGATCATACGATCGCGATACCGAGTCCAAATATTTTGAGGGTTATTCAGATTTTAATTTTTCTTTGTGAAAAAATTGTATTTATGATCCAAATTCGTACATATATGAGTAAGATACTTGTAATTATTGGTCGGATGAGATTCAAATTAGTGAAAAGTGAAAAACTAAAAGTGAAAAGTGTTGGAATATTTTTTTTGCCTCCCTTTTTAAAGGGAGAGGTATCCGTATTTACGGATGAGGGATTTGGTTTCTACGACTTAAATCCTCCACCACTTCGTGGTCCCTCCCGCCTTGCGGGACAGGCTCTCCTTTAAAAAGGAGGACAGAAGGATACTAGATATTGTACAATTATTGGAGTGTCTTTTTCATTGCAGACGATAAAGAGTTCTTGTGCGGTTGCACCTTTGCTCATAATGCATTTTATACCACTTGGTGTCGGATAGGATACGGTAAAATGCATTTCAGAAGATCATTTCTGCTGTCTAGAAATTCTTCATGGAATGATTCTAGAAATTAGCGGATGTTTTTCAATCTCTAAAAGAAGTTTATGAAACTCTGGTAAAATATGGTGAATGGCTTTGGTTTTGGTAAACTTCACTATGAAATGATAACATGATAAAATATTTATTTTTCTTATATATACCAATGAAATTATCTGAGTTATTATGACGTGAGGATTTGAAAGAGAAGTTTGTGCTCCAAAAATTTCTTTGCCACTTTTTAGATTGTTCTAGAGAACAATTGTGGATGGATACCGACAAAGAACTTTCTGATGAGAGTATACAAAAAGTACTTGCTGCTTACAAGGCATATGTAGAAGATAAAAAACCTATAGAATATGTGTTGTGACATGTGGATTTTTTTGGTAATGAATTTATTGTCAATGAAGCAACACTTATTCCAAGACCAGAAACGGAATATATGATAAATTCGGTTACTGAATTTATCAGTGAACAGTGAACAGTGAACCGTGAACAGTGAAGGAATTTACTATTGGATATTGGTACGGGATGTTGAGTATTGTGAATATCGGTGTTGTTACAAAATGCTGGATATTTTGATACGGCGATATTTACGGATTATTTTGAGAATGCATTAGAGGTAGCCAAAAAAAATTATGAAGTATACAAAGAAGCAATACATACTGCGAATACCAATCTCAATGTTGAATTTTTTCAGTCAGATTTACTAGATTTTCTTAAATCCTCCACCCTAAAGGATACCCCCTCCTTTGAATTAAAGGAGGACAAAAATATAGTTCTTGTCGCTAATTTACCTTATATTCCCGAAGAAGCGTTTGAACAAAATTCATGAGATAATGTAAAAAAATGGGAACCTAAACCCGCATTTGTTGGTGGCGATGATGGCTTGATTTATTATAGAAAAATGTTTGAGCAACTATTAGACATAAGACATAAGTATCAAGACATAAGACAAAAAGAGAGTAATCTGCCTATTACTATGTTTCTCGAGATGATGACCTGGCAAGTGGATATTTTGCGTCAAGAATTTGGTGATCGTATGGAGTTTGAAGAGGTAAAAACATTTCATTTCAATATTAGAATAGTAAAGGCTTGGTTAAAATAAAATATATATTGTATTGACTTTTGTTGTAATATAAATATAAAAAAAACCAAATATTTATTTGGTATATTTTTTGTATGTGAGGAGGAAAATGGAAGAGAGACACAAAAAGAAATTTTACTTTGGCATGATGAGTGATTGATCCTTCATTTATGTCTTTTGGTATGGTTGATAAAAAAACCAACAAAGCTTTGTTTTCAACTATAAAGGAACAACCTAAATTTGCTGTAGATCTTGTTTCTAAAACGTTTCATGGTGCACAAATATTGCTCAAAGAGCCACCTCGTTGAACCCATAATCTAGAAGATGTTGTTAATTTTTTTACTTTGTTGGATACAGTAGATATAGTTTATTTTTCTACTGATTATATAACTGATGACACGCTTTTTATTTTGCTGTGTGATGGTAAAAAATACACACTTCCTGTACATATATTTTGGTCTTGTCTTCCTCAATATCTAAAAAACTCCTGCAAATCCGCTGGTGGCTTTTATACCATTTACAAAAAATTATTTGTTTCTCATAACAAAAATTTTCTTTTTGATTCGTCTTTTGATGCTTTATAATCTATATTTTTTTGTTATATGTTTTCTAGTTTTCTCGCAAAATAATTTTCTTTGTTTTCAAAACTTAGATGGACAGCTGTTTGTTTTCCCAAGACTTCACTCATTTTGTCTTCAATATATCTTACGTTGTCTTGATTGCTAAATATCAGTTGTGCTACTTTGCTTATGGCGATAAAAAAAACTCCATCACTAGTAATTTTGTTGATGATGATTTTATCTTCTAGTCCATTTTTTATCGAAGTTTTATCTATTTTGTCTATGAATTGTTGGAGTATTTGATCAAATCCTCATTCAGTTTTTTCTTCAATCTGGGTTTGGCTGGCTTCTTCCATTATACAACATAACTAGATAAATAGTATTATACATTTTGGGAGTATAAAAAATTATAACTATAGTGAGTTTTTTTGGAAAAATTTGGTGTCCTATTTTTTATTTTTTTGCGGAAATTAATTCCAAATGTTTGTGAATCGCGACTTTGTATACAATCGTAGGATAAGGATATTGTCTAATTTTTACGATAATGTCCGTGAATATGTCAGCCATTTCGGTAGAAAAATTTATATCTTCAAGAAAAATCTGATCAATATACATCAGTGTTTGTTTTGCAAAACTATGCAGATCTATTCCCTGATTGTGGATATTGTCTATTGTTTCAAATATTTTTGCTCTGTCACGGGTTTGGATAAGTTGGAGAAAATCTTTGATAAGCGTTTCTGATGCTACTCCAAGAAATTTGGTAATATGTGCTTCATCAATCGTTCATAAAACACTGACTTGATCTATATATTTTACTGCATCACGAACACATCATTCAGATATTTTAGCGATCAAATCTATGGCTGCATCACTAGAAGATAGTCATTCTTTTTCGCAAATAGCTTTGAGATGTTTGCTCATTTCTGCTTTACCAACTTTTTTGAAATTGAATACTTGGCAGCGAGAGATAATCGTTTCAGGTACTTTTTGGAGTTCGGTTGTAGCAAGGATAAAACATACGTTGTCTCTTGGTTCTTCTATGGTTTTCAACAGTGCATTAAACGCACCTTTGCTGAGCATATGTACCTCATCTATTACATAGATTTTTTTCTTGAGATTTGCTGGCGGATATGCGGCTTTGTCGAGTATTTCTTCTCTAATATTATCTACTCCTGTATGTGATGCGGCATCAATTTCTACGTAATCTAAGGTTTTTCCTTCATTGATAGTTGTGCAGTTGAAACATTCATTGCATGGGTTCCCGTCCGTTGGATTGAGACAATTTATGGCTTTGGCCAAAATCCTTGCAGCAGTTGTTTTTCCTGTTCCTCTTGGTCCAAATAAGAGATAGTTATGATGCATTTGTCTATGTGTAGACATTTGTGCTTTGAGGATTTCTGTGATATGTGTTTGTCCGATAATAGTATCAAATGTTTGTGGACGATATTTGTTTGCTAAGGACATTATATTTAGTGAATAGTTAAAAGTGAAATAAATCCCTCTGTCCTTCTTTGCAAAGAGAGACAAAAAGGAAAAAACTTTTGAAAAACGATGGTATTTTTTATTGTATAGGAAAACTAAATTTATGTATTGATAGTAGTTATTTATATTTTTTTTTCAATTGGAAAGTCTGATTCTTTATTATTTGACTTTTTGTGTCGTATCGGATATACTTGATATATAAAAATATTTTACTGACTATCTCTGTGTTTTATTTTGCTTATCGTATAATGACTCCTGAATCTCAAATTTACCTTCCTTCTGAGGAAAAAGAATTAACCTATGACCAAAAAATAGAAGATTTGCTTAAAGAGGATCAAAAATATCAACAAGAACAGCTTCAAAAACTCAAAACAAAGCAAATTTCTCCTGAAGATTTTTTTTCTTCTTTATCTGAACGAACTATAAAATTTCGTCAAAAACTTTGAGAGGTTCATGAATCTGGGAAACAAATGCAATCAAAAATGCACGAACAACCGCTTCTTACTAATGAAAACTTGCTCAATACCTTATGAGAAATACGTTGAAATTAACTCATTATTTCTTTCTATAAAAAAACTAGTAACTTCTTATGTGTACTAGTTTTTTTTATAAGTGTATAGAAATTTCAACGATTTCTATTTCGCCCAAAATCTGACTTATTTATATGTTTTTTTAAAAATGCCTCGGTCCGGTAATTACCGAGACTAAACCGGCATGGCTCCCGATATTTCTTCGGGACAAAAAATCCCTTCCCGCAGTTTCATGCGGGACAGGCTGTCCGCCATCATGGCAATATCATGGATTTACTTTTTTCATCTATTGCTAGTGACCGTGCAGTCGCGCGGTCCCATTGCTCGACCTACAATTCATACTGGTGGAATAATGGCGACTTTTAAAAAAAAGAAAAAAACCTCTATCATTGTTGTAGAGGTCTTGTATAATTATTTATGTCTTGGTCTTGGTGGATAGTCACCAAAATTTCTTGGTGCTCCCGTGTCTTTTTTAGGTCAGAATGTTCTTTTTGGTCCAAACGTTTTTTTGTCGCCGAACTCTTTTTTTGGAGGAAATCCTTTTTTATCGTCTCCGAACGTTTTTTTTGGTCAGAATTCTTTTTTTGGATAATTGTTTCTTTCTCCTCCTCTTGCTGCAGAAAATTCTCTTCTTGGATATCTTTCTCATCATCTTCATTTTCCTCAGTTTCCTCCATCGCTTTCTTTTGCTCTATTGATGATTGATTTTTTACCATTGATAGTTTTGTTGGCGAATGTTCTGGTGATGACTTCCGCGTTGCTTTGAGAGACGGTAATAAATGAAAAATCGTCCATCATTTTTAAATCGTTGATTTCTCTGTTGGCGACTCCAGATTCTTTGCTAACAAGGTCTATCAGTGAACGTGCTGTATATCATTCTTTTCTTCACAATGCTATAAATAATCTTGCTTCTCATGATTTGTTGCTACTATATCCAGATCCAATATCTCTTTTTTGCTCGTTGATAGTAGTATATTTTGCTTGATCAAAATCATTTTCGTAATGCATTTGCAATAATGCTGCCACAATGTCGCGTGGATCGTTATTTTCTATCAATTTGTCCGCTATTTCTACATAGTTTTTGTGATGATCTTTTTCTAATACGCTTTGGATACTTTCATTGAGTTTATTTTTTTTCTTTTCGATTATTCATTTGATATCTGGGATAACTCATTTTTTGATATCGACTTTGTTTACTTTTTTGAGATATGACATTTTGCTGTATTCTCTTGGAGTGATGAAAGTGATAGCTGTACCTGCTTTTCCTGCTCTTCCTGTTCTTCCGATTCTATGCGTATATCTTTCAGCGTTTTGTGGAATTGCATAATTGATAACGTGAGTAACATCATTTACGTCGATACCTCTTGCTGCAATATCTGTCGCTACCAATATATTTACTTTTTTGTCTTTAAAACGTTGGAGAAAATGCTCTCTTTGTTTTTGTGCAAGATCGCCGTGTAATCATTCAGCGCTATATCATCAGTCATTCAATCTAGAAACCAACTCATCAACATCTGCTTTTGTATGACAAAAAATAATTCCATAAAAATCACTTTCTGTATCCATGATCCTGCGGAGCAATTCAAATTTATCTCTTTCATTTACTTCAAAATATGTTTGTTCTGTGTTTTCTCCTGTGTTGTCTTTGTTTTCTACTTCGATCAATTCATAGTTTCCTATATATTTTTTTGCGATTTTAAGAATATCTTTGGACATAGTTGCAGAAAAGAGCAAAACTTTTTTTTCTGGTTTTGTTTCCTTGAAAATAGTTTCGATGTCGTCAACGAATCCCATATCCAACATTTCATCCGCTTCGTCGAGGATAAAATAATCGATATTACTCAGATCCAATGTTTTTCTCTTTAAATGATCCATGATTCTTCCTGGTGTTCCTACCAAGATATCAATTCCTCTTTTGAGCGCTCTGTGTTGGATTTCGTATGATTGTTTTCCATAGATTGCCATGATTTTCAATCATTTGTTTCCTTGCATGGAATCTATTTCTTCTGCGATTTGTGTCGCGAGTTCTCTTGTTGGTGCAAGAATAAGTGCTTGTACTTTACCACCTGGGGTAAGTTTTTCGATCAAAGGAATACCAAAAGCTGCCGTTTTTCCGGTACCGGTCGCTGCTTGTCCTATGATGTTTTTTTCTCCTTCCAGAAGAAGAGGAATAACTTTTTCTTGGATCGGAGATGGCGTAACGAATCATTTTTTCGTCAATGCTGCCAATGTTTTTTCTCAGATTCATAAGTTTTCGAAAGTAGTCATTAGTTTGGTTTGTTGAAATGATAAAATGGTTTGACAAACAATAGCTTAATGGTCCCGACAATATCGGGACCGACAAATGGTTGACTAAATGTGCTGTTTTTTAGCAATTTTTGTCAACCTTTCCTTAATTTTTTGTCAACTTTTTGTCAAAAAAAATATAATAAAAAAAAGCTCTCATGTTACTTCATACCTATTATCCCTAGTTGGGATGTCTATCTATTCCAGGTCACTCTTGATGAGTCCTAGGAACGCGAATAAGGACGTATGAAGAGCGAGAACGCTTTGTAAATATTTTTTGTGCTTGAAATAACACGTAGATAATAAGGAAATCCTGTAAAATTACAATGGAGATTGTTCCAAATCATTTTTGGTAAATTCTGTTTGTCTTAGAATCGCCATTAGTGTTCATATTTTTATGTCTTATGCATAGGGATTGTTGTTATCTTTTTGGTTGCTGAATTATACAAATAACAGTGACTTCATTTTTGATGAGTCTTTTGTCATCCATGGGGTAATAAAAATTATTTTATCTCTTCTGGTTTATGCTGTTTCATAGACAACAGGAATAGAAGAAATAAAGGTTTCTTTATTAAAAAAATTTTTCATATTTGTCCCTATTTTTTTTGTGCTTCTAAATATCCAGCAGCAGCTTCTTTGGTATAGAGTGCAGTAAGGTTTACCATGTTTTTTAATTAGATAATAAATCTAATTGATTTAGATATATTTTTTTTGTTTTTTCAACGGTATCATAATAAACAATAAATTATGGATTCCGAAAAATTGGAACCTATATGTGAGGATATTATATTGCAAATGCTACTGGATTTATTATTATATTTTTCAGAAACAGATAAATACTTCGTGATCAAAAATTTATCATTTTATCATTTATATACCAAAGTAATGGATTTGACTATACACCACCAACAAATGGATAAAGCTATACAATATTTTGCTTGAGAGCTTAAAGCTTTGCAAGTAGGAAGAGCATCAGCTGGTTTAGTAGAAAATATTACCGTAGAGGCTTCTTATGGTCCTATGAAAATTCCTCAAGTAGCCCATGTTACGCTTATGGATGCTCAAACAATCAAAATAGAGCCACGAGACAAAAATGAACTTAAACATGTTGAAAAAGCTATCTATGATTCTAATATAGGATTGACTCCTCAAAACGAAGGAAGTTATGTTATCGTTAGAGTGCCTGGATTGACGCAAGAAAGAAGAGCAGAGATTGCTAAACAAGTAAAATCATTGGGAGAAGAAGTAAAATGACGTATTAGAATGGCTAGACAAGATGCCATGAAAGATAATAAAACTATTTTTGATGCCAAAGAAATTGGAGAAGATGAAAGTAAGAGAAATGAAAAAGAAATCGATGCTTTGGTTAAAACTATGAATGAAAAAATTGATGAACTCGTTAAAAATAAGTCTGATGAAGTGATGAGTATATAACTTAGTATCAAGTATCAAGTAGTAAGTATTAAGACCTTTTTCTGAATTAATGTCTTATATCTTGATACTTATGTCTTATATCTAAAAATATTTTATCTAATAAAAAATTGATTATGTTAGGAATGTTATTTACAGAAATCTTATATCGTCCGATTTTCAATATCTTGGTTGTTTTTCTTGGTATTTTTGGTGGTAATCTCGGAATTGCTGTTATTTTGTTGACGGTGACTATTAGATTGCTTATGATAAGAACAACACTTGCAGGAAATGATATGCAAAAAGGTATGTGAGCGTTACAACCAAAGCTCAATGAAATCCAAGAAAAATATAAAGATGATCCAAAAAAACTTTCAGAAGAAACGATGAAAGTTTTCAAAACTGATGGAAAGTGAGCATTCAAATGATGTCTTATGATGCTTATCCAGATTCCTGTATTTATTTGACTGTATTATGTTATCAGACATATGGCTGCAGCTACTATTCCACAAGAATGGTTGTATAGTTTTTTTCATGGTTTTGGTGCTCGTTTTGTAGATACTGATGTCCTCAAAAATGGTGTAATTCAAACAAACTTTCTTGGTATGGATTTGTTGGCTACCAAAAATATAGTGCTTACTATCATTGCTGGTGCGTTTACCTTTTTGCAAACAAAACTTACTACTATTGCTAAACCTGAGACACCAGCTGTTCCTGGTCAAAAAGTCCCTGATATGG
>CAZKEK010000010.1:0-5889 GCA_964551805.1 uncultured Candidatus Peribacteria bacterium | reverse complement strand
AATTTATGAATTATTTCTTAGTGTTTATGATAGGTTCGTTTGTTTATAGTATGCAAGCTGGTGTAGGTTTGTATATCGTAACTACTACTATCTTTAGTGTTGTACAAATGTGACGACAATATAGAGCATTGCTTAGAGTAAAATGGATAGAATTTACTCACAAAGGTAAGTGAGTTGTTATTCATCATAAATAATTATAAGGGAGGCTAGGATATCTAGCCTTTTTTATTTGAAAATCAGCTATATGTTTTTTGCTTATATCTTTCTTATTTTCCTTTTGGTGGTGATTGTTGTACTAACGATATGGGTTAGTCTTTCTCTTTTTTCTTATGTATTCAAAAAACATAGTTTTGCTATGTATATGCCGACATTTACTAGGCACATCCGCTTGATGAAATCACTTAAACTTGATGCTGGTAAGCGTCTGGTTGATCTTTGATGTGGCGATGGAAAGGCGCTTAGATTTTTTACCAAGACCTTTGGTCTTCATGGTGAGTGATATGAAATCCAATCATTTCCTTATGTTTATGGAAAATTCCTCAATAAACTCTTTGGCTATTCCTCAATACATATCTATAAAAAAGATTTTCTTCAGGCTGACCTTGGGCGTTATGATTACATTTATTTGTATCTTCTTCCTCATCAGATGGCGGATATAGAATCACGAATTTTTGATCATGTACGTGATGATGCTATTATTATTTCCAATTCGTTTCCTTTTGCTCTCAAAAAACCGTATCAAACACTAGATACCCCAAAAGGTAAACCAAATATATTTTTGTATCGTAAATAATTATTCTATGAAAAAATCAAATCCTCGATTTCTTATAGCAAAAATATGTATTATTCTTTCTATGTTTCTTCTTGGACGATGGATGTATGATAAGCTTCCTTTACAGGTCCCTATGCATCGAAATGCTCAATGATCAATAGATGGCTATGGTTCGAGACTTACTACTGTCCTTCTTCTTCCTTGTATATCTGTCTTCTTCTTGATTCTTTTTTTCTTTATTCCCAAGATAGACCCGAAAAGAGCGAGATACCAAGAATTTTGATCCGCGCGAGAATGAATCCAGATTCTCCTTCTTTTGTATTTTGCTTATTTCTATACCATAATTTTTTATATTATTTTGCATCCTGAAGTATCTATTTTGCCACTTATGTCATGAGGGATTGGTGTTCTCTTTTTTGTTTTGTGAATAGCGATGAAACACGTCAAAAGCAATTATTTCGTCGGTATCAAAACGCCTTGGACATTGGCTAATGAGGAGGTGTGGGACAAAACACACAGCGTGTGAGCGTGGACGTTTGCTGGTGCAGGAGTAGTATGTGTTATTGATGCTTTTGTGTGAATCGCAGTGTTTCCTGTGTTTTTCTCGGCTATCATGGTTGGTGCCTTATTGCCTGTGGTCTATTCGTATATTATTTACAAAAAAATTGTAAAATAGCGTAATTATATAGAACTTTCATTATTTTTTATTGTTCCAATATTTTGAGTGGTTGCTCTTGCACCAGATTATTTTCTTTTTCTATAAAAAACATAAATTTAAATTCTTTGCTTGGGATCCCTTCTGTTGTGATATATTTGACAACATCGCTCGGTAATATAATTTCTCTTCCATATATTTCTTGTTTAATATTGAGTACGATATCTATTTGTTTGAGTGCTTCATAAATAAGCTCTGAACAATACAGTGAGGTGTCGTTGTCTGTTATCATATCGTAATCGTAGTTTTTGCCTACTTGACGAATAGCATACGTCAAAAACGTCGTAATATCTTTTTTTGTTCTATTGATTTTAAAGCTTGATAATGCAATCAAAAATGACACTTTTTTGATATTGGACAATTCTTGATACTCCCTGATTGCTACTCCGTGTGAACTACTATCTATGATGAGTTTTTCATCTCCTATTTTGTAATAGGTGTTCAAAAAATTTATCATCAGTTCATTTCCTTTAAAAAAATTGTTTGTTTGTTTTTGTGATCCTAGATAAATAACTGCGTGTTTTCGTTTTCCTGGAATAAATTCACTACTTACATAATTTTCACTATCCGTAAAAAAAATATTTCCTGGTGAAAGGCTATTGATATATTTTTCTAGTTGGTTTTTTGTCATTGCGTTTGGACTTCCTTCAACTAATTCGCCATCAATATAGAAATCGCTCAAGAGATAATTCCCTATTTTAGCCATTATTTTGGCTTGTATAGGAAGTCTAATACTGTCTATTGTTGTCCATTTCCCTGGATAAAAAAAAGAATACGTGAGCAATGCCGAAAAAAAAACTGTTCCCGTTGTGAGTCCAATTATTATGGTTTTTATCGTTCAGATTAAGATTTTTTTTAATTCTTGTTTCCTCATCCATGGGTTTACGGTAAAATTTTCTGTAATGTTGTAGCAAAAATATATGTATAATTGTCGGTTTTTCAATAACTAAAAAAAATTTTTTCACTAGCGTGTGTATATGGTTTGTTTCAATAAAAAAAAGCCCAGCGGGAAACGCCGGACTTATTCCTTTATAAATTCTTTTGATAGATTGCATCCACTGTTGGCTTTTGGGCGAGTTGTTGGATTTTGCTTGTTTGTGGCATTTTTGGTACCACACTTGGGACCTCTATCGTGGCCCCTCACCTAGTAATTTGGTTCGCTTTTTTTGGCAACCGGATTCGTTTTTCAAAAGTTTTTACATCATAATACTTTGAATATCTTGAAGTTGTTTTTGTACAGATGATAATGAGTTTCTCACTATTTTCTATAATTGCTTCAGAATAATGTATTAGCGCATTAACCTTTGCAGGTTGAACTTGAATGTGATCGGTCACCGCAAAGAGTGACCATACGATGATAATCGCTATGTTCATACTTTGAATTATTGGTGTGGTGATGTTAATACGAATTCCAAGTTTAAAGTCAAGTCTAATTTTATCTTTTATTAT
This sequence comes from uncultured Candidatus Peribacteria bacterium, assembly GCA_964551805.1. GTDB lineage: Bacteria > Patescibacteriota > Gracilibacteria > Absconditabacterales > Absconditicoccaceae > CAJBLF01. Next base: position 2,953 of record CAZKEK010000010.1, on the reverse strand, counting down.
GTTTTAGTGTTTCTTGGTGTGTAATAACGTTTGCGACTAGGTGGACGTCCCAACCATCCGCTGGATGAGAAAGTTGGGATGGACGCTAGTCGATGTTGTAGGTCTGTTTTACGAAGAGCAATATTTAAGAATCATAATTGTATTTTTCTAAATCTATTTTCATGGCATCATAAATTTTCTTCCCTTCCAAGTTATATCGGCAGTTTTCGTATTTATTATTTTTATTCTCTAATTTGAAAAAATTTTTCTGAAGCAGATAAATATGTTGTTTTAACATTGGTCATGGATAACAAATTAATGTTCGTTTATAATTTGGGACATATTCATTGTATAATTTTATTTTTCATTTACTTATTAAGTACATGATCAGATGCTCCTCCAAAAAAAACATTAATTGATTGTCAGAGAGATCTTTTTTATGTCCAAACTCTAAGTCTTCTTTGATATATTTTTGAAATAACAAATCTTCTTGGTAAATTTTTTTTAATCTCATAAGTATTTCAAATATATCATAATCATAATCAATATACAACTTATTCCAGACATCAAAAGCGAAAGATTTTTCTATGAAAAATATGGGTTTCTTAGTATCTCAATCTAAAAAATGGGGTTTCTGAATAATTTTCTTACATGCATTTTTATGATTTACGATAAGTTGTGAGAACTTCCTTTTCAACTCAATTGCTTTTTCTTTTGAATAAAGATAGAGAAAATCTCAATAACAAAAATTTAGTCAAACTTTAGGGGCAGATATTTTTTTGGGGTTTATATGATCAATATAATCAAAACAATTATTAGCATCTTGTGCATTTGAAATTCTAGCCATAGAAATGGGAAATCGCAATATCCCTTCTTCTGATGGTAGTTTATTGATATCGTGAAGTTCCATTTTTATGATAATTTACCTAATAAAATTTGCCCCCTTTAGATACTTGCAGAAAAATTGTTTTTTTAACTTTTCGCCCGAGCAATATATCAGACAACTAGTATTGCAACTGTCATTTTTATATTCCAACTACAACTCTTTCTGTTCTGAAGCTGTACATGCTTACGTTACCGTTGATATCGTATTTTTGTTTGATAAGAGAAATTGCTGTTTTGATATCGGTAACGTTTTTTGTGTTTGGTAAAATAGTTCCAGATTTTTTGGTATCGTTGTTTACTAGAAAAACTCCGTAATCTTTGGTAGATAGGGTAAGGAGTTTGTTGATGTCTGTTTCTTGAACGTACGATTGGATGATATCAATCACGACTGTCTTGGTCGTTTGTTCGTGTTTGGCAAGCAAACCGTTGTAGATAAGGTCAGTTAATTCGTTTATATTTTTGTCCGTTTCAATAGTTCCATGAGAAATAATTGGTTTTCCGTTTACGTCAAAAAGTGAAAAAAATAGTCCTCTTTTTTCCTCTGGTTTGCAATGTTTGCTAAGTTCTGCTTTGATTTGTTCTAACATGATGCAACTATGAAGTGAATAAACGCTGAAACGATGTTGAATTTATATAGTATAATCCTATAAAGTTTTTCACTTTACTTACTACAAAATTTCTATGTCTAAACTTAATTTCAAGATACTCAAACAAAAGTGAAATGCAAGAGTTTGACAGATTACGCTCAATGGGGTAACTTTGACAACTCCAGTGTTTATGCCTGTTTGAACTAAAGCTACCATAAAAGGAATGATTCTGGATTTACTCAAAGATCCGAAATATATCGGCGATTTGCCTGAGATTCAACTTATCCTCGCCAACACGTTTCATCTTTATCTTCGTCCTGGTGATGCGTTGATAAAAGAAGCGGGTGGATTACATACGTTTGAACATCGAGATAAACTTATTTTGACCGATAGTGGAGGATTTCAGGTGTTTTCTCTATGATTGGGAAAGCAGGATATCGGATGATTATGAACTGATGATGTCAGATGATGAGAAAAAAATCATGATGTGAAAATGAAGTTGATGGAAAATGGTGTGAAATTTCGTTCACCGTATGATGGATCCAAACATGAATTTACGCCAGAATGAGTTGTCGATATCCAGTGTAATTTGTGATCAGATATTATGATGGTTTTGGATGTATGTTCACCTTCTGGTGCAGATAAAAAAACTATAGAACAACATATGCAGATGACGCATCGTCGAGCCAAAAGAGCGTTTGACCATTTGCAACCAAAATATGATGACGTTCGTGGGGTACTTTTTCCTATTGTCCAATGATGAACGCATTTAGATCTTAGACAACAGTCCGTAGATTTTTTGAGTCAATATGCTTGGGACGGTATCGCTGTCGGAGGAGTAAGTGTCGGAGAGAGTAAAGATTTGATTCGTGACGTTGTAGCGTTTACCGCATCCAAATTGCCAGCTGATAAACCAAGGTACCTTATGGGTGTTGGAACTCCAGAAGATATTACTCATGCGGTCGAGCAATGATTCGATATGTTTGATTGTGTGCTTCCTACGAGATTATGAAGACATGGAGAAGCCTTTTCTGCTGATGGTCATATTAAACTCAAAAATGCAAAATATACCAAAGATTTTACTCCGCTGACTACGGATTGTTCTTGCTATACGTGCAAAAATTTTACTAAGGCGTATCTCCATCATTTAATAAAAGAAAAAGAGATGCTGTGAGGCATCCTTCTAAGTTTACATAATATTGTCTATCTTCACAAAATTGTGGAAGATTGGAAAAAAGCTATGCTTGCAGAATAATTTTACAAAATTTCAGCAATTTCTGCTTCTATTTCATTCGTAAGTGCTTGGTATTCCTCATCAATAGATTTACTTAATTCTTTAATATCTTCGTCTGAGTATACTGCATTTTTTTGATACATTTTTTTTTATATATAAAATAAAATATTTTCTATTATATATGTATTTCATTTTAAATGTCAAGCTAAAAAAATGTAGAATAGCATCCAAATCCGCACAGTAAAATAATTTGTAAAAAGACACCTGT
>CAZKEK010000009.1:0-15470 GCA_964551805.1 uncultured Candidatus Peribacteria bacterium | reverse complement strand
AACCTCTTCTTCAAACATTTTTTGGATATTATAAAATAATATTGAATGTATACACAACTAATCAATAATAATAGCAAAAAAATTATACACACAACATAATATTTTTTTTAATAATAAAAATAAAAAAATAAAAAATTAGTTTTGATAGGTCAAAAGCCAGATAAAAACGAATAGAAAAAAATAAAAAATTAAAAAAAATTTAAAAAAATAACATAATTAATATATTTAATTAAATATGTAAACAGATTTTTTTTTGTAAGTGAGAATAGATAGGTAAGAACTAGCAACATTAAGATACTTTTTTTTATAAAAAAAGACTATTATGTTTGCTTTTTTTATTTTCTTACATATAAAAATTGTAGCAAGGAAAACTTAACTACAAAAAGCTAAGTTTTTACCTAGCATTTTATTCCTTATAATATACCGCAAATGGTAGTTACAAAAAAAGTAGTTAAAAAAGCTCCAGCTAAAAAAGCTCCAGCTAAAAAAGTTGTAAAAAAAGCAGTTAAAAAAGTTGTTGCTAAAAAAGCTCCAGCTAAAAAAGCTGTTAAAAAAGTTGTAAAAAAAGTTGTTGCTAAAAAAGCTCCAGCTAAAAAAGTTGTAAAAAAGGCAGTTAAAAAAGTTGTTGCTAAAAAGAAATAGTCCTTTTTAAAAACTAAAACAAAAGAAATACTCTGTTTTCGGACAGAGTATTTTATGTATTGAAAAAATACGCAAAAAAAATACCATTCATATACGTATTTTACTTATAAAATATTGAAATCGTGAAAAGAGTATTAGTCTGAATGTCATGATGAGTTGATTCAGCAATAGCTGCATATCTATTACAACAACAAGGATATGAAGTAGTAGCAGGATTTATGAAAAATTATGTCTCTGAATGATGAAATTGTACAACATATAGTGATGCAGAAGAAGCAATCAAAGTTTCAAACTTTTTGTGAATAGAAATTATTTCATTTGATTTGCAAAAAGAATACAACGAAAAAATTATTGAATATATTTATCGTGGATACCAATGATGAATAACACCAAATCCTGATGTTTTATGCAACTCACTAATTAAATTCGATGTATTCCTCCAAAAGGCGATAGAATTATGATTCGATTATATCGCTACAGGACACTATGCACGTATAGAGAAAGTCGAAAGTCATCAAGTCAAAAGTCAAAAGTCAAAAGACTGACTTGATAAACCTTACGGACCCGATGGACTTTACAGACTGTTAAGAGGAATAGATTATAACAAAGATCAATCATATTTCCTTGCGGGACTCAACCAATACCAGCTTTCCAAAGCGATTTTTCCTATAGGAAAATATACAAAACCAGAAATCAGAACATTAGCAAAAAAAATAGGATTGCCAAATGCCGCACGCAAAGATAGTCAGGGATTGTGTTTTATAGGAAATATTCCTATCAAAGATTTTCTTCTCAAAAAGCTACCAATAAAAGAAGGAGATATTATCGATACTACAGGAAAGGTTGTTGGGAAACATGAATGAGCATATTTCTTTACTATAGGACAAAGACAAGGGCTAAAACTCCCCTTCAAAACATATGTTATCAAAACAGATATAGAAAAAAACCAAGTAATAGTAGGAGAAAAAGAAAATGCAGAATTATTTTGAAAGAATATCGAAACAACATGATGGCATTGGATTTGAGAAGAATACCAATTACCGATGAAGATTACGGCAAAAATAATATATAGGCAAGTTCCCGAAGCAGCAACGCTCAAAAAAAATTCAGAATGAAATATTATTTTTTGTTTCAAAGAAAAACAACGAGCAATCGCTCCAGGACAAACAATTGTAGCCTATAAAGATGAAGAGTGTATCGGTTCTGGAATTATAACAGCCAAAAGTAGATAATAATTTTGATATAGCAAGGTAAAAAGCACAAAGTTGCAGATTCTCAAAATTTGACAGGATTTTTTTTTTGAATATACTTATAAAAGAGAAAAATCTTTAGCTACCAAGCATTACTATGAAAAACATCAACAAAAATTTCAAGAAAATATATAAAGAATCCATAAAAATGGCAATGACCATAACTGTTTTTGTGTTTTTTGCTATGAGTATGCTATTCCAAAAAGATACACAAGCCACACAACTACAATTTGTACGAAATAGCGATGAAACAGCTACGCACAACGCAGCAAATCAACGAGATTACCTCTTCCAAAATGAAGCTGGCAATCCAGAATACCAATGACAAATTACGCAATGACAAGAACCATGAGCAAAACCAACAGGAGGGACAGAAACTATAGATAGTTTAATAAATCCCAATGATGTTACACAAATACTTAATGATACAGGAACACAATCAGGATACATATATAGTTGAACTACCTATACATGAATTATTCTCACAGGATGAACAACAGGAGTACAAACAATCCAAAACACGGGTACAACTACTACAGGAAATGGAGATTGTACAACCCCACGAAACGAAAAGGTAAACAACAATGATTTTGTCTTAGCTTACCAACAAAGAAAAGATGTAAATACTATCTGCAATATAGAAAAAAGAGTCTGTACAAATGGTGTACTTTGATGATCATTTGAGCAACGTTCTTGTAAAGAAGACGTAGTATATGTATATCAAAAAGCTGAAGTAATTTCTTACAATCAAAAAGTACTCAATGAATATATCCAACCAAATGCACCAATAAATTCCTGAGCAGACTTCAACAATGATGGAAAAATAAACACTACAGAAAAACCAACAACTTCTCGATGAACAACCAACAATCCAGTAAGTACAACTCCAGCAGTACATCAAACCACTACGACAACCAAAGCAAGTTGTACAACACCACGAGGACAAACAGTAAAACATGGACAATTTGTAAAAGCATACAAATCATCACGTGGATTTATCGATGTAGCATGTGAAGTAGAAATTAGAGCTTGCGTAAACGGAAAGCTAAAAGGAACATTTATGAATCCAAGTTGTACGTTCAACAACACAAGTTATACAGAATACCTCAAAGCATGATCTCCTACATCAAGCACGGGATTCCTCTTTTTTGAACGAATCAAAAAAACATTAAAATTTGGTAAATAATAAATAATAAATATAACGTATTTTGAGTCAATTCATTCGGATTGACTTTTTTTATTAAATAAATATAGTACATAAAACATTTATCTGTAATACAAAATATGAAGACAGAAAAAATAGACATTCATCGCAAATCAGCAACACGCTTTAGTGATCATTGAGATTCAACCGTATCAATTATATGAGCAGATTATAACGAAATAAGAATAGTTACAATACCAAGTGGCAATAATGTTTGATTTACTACATCAGGTGGTCAATCAGAAAATACTCTAAAAGCACTAAGAGAGCTATTTATAGCGATGGAAAAAGATAACAATGAGTTTCCTCAAGAAAATACAAGTAATGAAAACTTTCATCAATCACGTTATGATGACAAAAGAATGGGAGAGCTTCGTGTAGAAAAAAATGCTGGTGATATGTATATATATACATACACAACAAACAAAAATCATAACTACATTAGTTTCAATCCATGAGCAAAACAGTCAAAACACACATGCGATGCACTGATACAATTATTTCTTGCTATGAAAAAAGACGAACAAGTCAGACCACAATAATTATTATTTTTCTAATTTCTAATTTCTAATTTCTAATTTTCAATTTCTAAACACTAATCTCTAAGTTCCAAAACAATCGGACAATGATCAGATCACTCTACAGAAGTTGCATGAGTGATTTTTTGAATATCAGAAACAATATCTTGAGAAACTCGAAAATAATCTAGTCTCCGTCATACATTATTGTGTCTTGCATTTGCACGATATGACCACCACGTATATTGATCTGCCAGTTCAGGATTAAAATATCTAAACGTATCTATATAACCATTTGCTTCTAACTTATCCATTTCAGCCCTTTCAATAGGCAAAAAACCTATGCTATTAGCATTCTCTTTTGGTCTAGCAATATCAATAGGATGATGACACACATTAAAATCACCACAAGTAATAACCTTTTCACCATTAGCCTTGAGCTTATTGATATAATGAATGAAATGTTCATAAAACTCAAGTTTATAGCTCAACATTTCCGTACCATCAGCTCTTTCTCCTCCATTGGGGAAATAAATATTCAAAAGAGTAAAATTCTGAAACTTCGTCTCGACTACCCTTCCATCATCGTGAAAATGTTCCACTTCATCAAATTTTGATTTTCATGAAACAAAGGGCAATGTTTTTTTATATAAAGTAGCAGTACCAGCATATCAAGGTCTTTCTCATGCATGTCGAACTCGATTATATGCAGCCATATGATAACGAAACTCAGGAGGCAATTGGGATTCAAAACACTTTACTTCTTGCAAACAAATAATATCTGGATCGTTTTGTTTTACTCGTTCATAAAATCACTTACCAATCACGGCACGAATTCCATTTACATTTCGAGAAGCTATTTTCATAAATATGATATAAGAATAAACAACATATAGTACAAATACATATATCTATATATCATGTTGTAATCAATACTTTTTCTTAAGATTTTTTTTTATTTGACCATCAAGAAAACTTTCTAGTTGTTTTTCATTTTTCAACCAATCTTTTGCTTCATGGTACAGTGGTGAGGTATTTGATCTATTAAATTGTTCACCTATAGTTTCTAAACTTTCTTTAGGATAATATTTTTTGATAAAATAAATACAGAGACGAAGAAGTGTTCCATCGAGAGAATCAGATAATATATAATCTTTGGATAAATCTGCCTTTTGAATATTTGGAGTAATTCCTTTATTTATTTTCAAAACATTCACATATTGCTGTATAGTATCGAGATTAAATTCTTCTATAAGAATGTCAATTATTTCATTTTTCTTTGGAAGAATTATTTTTCCTGTTATTTTTTCTATAAGATCATATATCTTCTGAGAAATATTTTTTTTGTCAGACTCCATCATTTTTATAGAGGTGATAATTTGTGGATATATTTTTGGAGAAATATAATCAGCCATAAAATCAATAATTCAGGATACGAGTTCAGGAGTAAGAAACAAATTAGGCAAAATGTTTTTGTCCCAGATATCTTTTGCTATTTTCTTTTTTAACTGATAATCTACAGCATTCATTTCTACCAGCACAGGAGAAAATTTATTCGCCAAATCTATAGGAACCATAGTTCACCCACCCTCTCTAAAAGAATCTTTTTGATGCCAGTGTATATCTGCAGGAGGAACATTAGACAACAGAACAAGTTGTACATTATAAAGAGTATACAATCTATTTATTATATCTTGAGTAGATTTGCTTCCTGATGATATATGATCAACATTATCTATAACAAGAACATCAATACTATCAAAAGCAGAAAGAAAATGTGCTATATTGTTTTTTTTGGCTACATTAAGTTCTTTTCTATCTTCTCCAAAACGATATTGAATTTCTTTATACATTTTATTTCCTGTTGTATAGACAATCTTTTTTGGAGATCATTCAGATTCAAGTTTTTTGATTACTGCTTGGATCAAATGAGTTTTTCCCAAGTTATCATTACCTCAAATGAAAATATTATCTTGTTCTTTACCCAACAAATTCTTTACTTTTTCTTTTTGATTTCCTTGATAACTATTCCATGTATAACGAGGTATAAGTTGCTCCTTAATTGTATTTATAACAGCCTGTTTTTCTGCGGTAATTTTTGTTTTGTCTTTATGAACAGGAGTAAGTAATGTATGTTCCAAAACTTTATACTCCAATTTTTTAAATGAATAGCCCAAGCATTTTCTCAGAAATATTTTTAGAGATGGCATATATTTTTTTTCAAAAGATTCAAATTCTTTGGGAGAATTAAGTTGTAATGTCATTTCACCAAGCAATGGATTATATTGTAACATAGAAACATTATCTAAAAGATACTGAGCATCATCTTTGGTAGTATCTTGGACATATTTGATATATCATTTTCGAACTGCATCTTGAAAAAGATCATAGTTTTGTGGCAAAGAAAAAACATCAAACAGAGTTGTTGGTATATTTTTGTATATATCCAATTTCTGCTGAGATAAATTATACAAATCAGAAGAAAACATATCTTGTTGCGATAAATTATTTTCAGAAGTTTGAGATATATTTGGGATAATATGTTTATGTTTATATATATTTTCTATATGCGTTGAAATCTGAGGAAATAGAATAGCAATTTCTTTGAATATATCTGCAGATTGTAAAGAATCATCGGAATGCATCAAAGTAGAAAGCAGCAAAAACTGTTTTTTGTCAAAACGAGAAAGAGTAAGCCCAAAGAGGACATTATAAAGTTCAGTAGCTATAGATTGTCTTTCGCTGAGATCTGTATCTGCATCAAGTCTATCAGAAAAAACATCCACAAAATCAGCCTGAGAAGGTACTATATCAGATTGATTATCACAAGAAGATTCCATATCCCCAAAATTGACAAATAAAACATTTTTATAAAAATTGCTATATTTGTACTAATATAAGAGCAAAAGTCAATATAATAAAAAAATAAAGTAATAAAAGAAAAATAGGGACTACTACCCTATTTTATACTACAAATTGCAAAAAATAGACTATTTTAGTAATTTTGCAATATTTTCATCTCTTCATTGAAATATTGTGTCCGTTCATCATCAAACAAGACCTAAATTTTTAGCAAGTTCTTTTGCAGAAATTCACGTATCTGCCAAAACAACAAAATTACCTTCTTGGGTATATATTAATATATTCTGACCCTTAAACATTCATTTTGCTTGGAAAACAACGTTTTTGAAATTCAACTCTGTTGAAACAAGAAATACTTTATCAAAGCCATTTCATGAAGAAAAATCAGATGATGTTAATAATTTTTTGATCATAGTTGTTTCCAATTTTTCAAAACTTGCTTTCATATCATCATATTCCTTCAATGTTTTATCAAGTTTATCAGCAAGTTGCGTTGCAGTTTTGATTCATAATTTTGCGACGGTTGCATCCAAAATAGATTGGACCTCTTGTATTTTTTCAAACACCTTTGGTCAGGTAATTGCAGTGATTCTTTTGACTCATGAAGCAACTGCTTCCTGTGAAACAACAGAAAAACACCCAATATCTTTGGTATTGGATACATGCGTTCACCCACAAAGCTCCAAAGAAAGCAAATCAGAATCATGTTTAATTTGAACGACTCTTACCGTAGATCAATATTTATCTTCAAAAAAAGCTTTTGCTCAAAGTTTTGTTGCATCATCCAATGACATTTCTTCTACAACAACATCAGCAGCCAAATAAATGATAACATTGATATTTTTTTGGATAAGAAGCAATTCATCTTGCGTCAACAATCTATCAGACTGAAAGTCAAATCTCAAAAGATCGCTATCTACCATACTTCCTGCTTGTTTTGTACTAGGAAAAATAGCAGCAAGCTGAGCATGAAGCAAATGCGTAGCTGTATGAGCTCTCATTTTTGCATATCTCTGACTATGGTCTACAATCAATTTCATAGTTAACAATAACAAATAAAATTATTTAGTTCATGTATTAGAAATTATCGGAGAAACAGTTCCTACATTAACCGTTTTGATATCGGTAGTTCATGTAGCAGAAGTTCATGAGAGTTCAATTCCTGTTTGAATAGTAACATCTCCTGATAAAGTATCTCCTGTAGTAGGAGCTGATGTATTTTTTCCTATATAAGGAACAATAGCGGACAATGCAGTAATCAAAAGAAAAATAACAAGGATAAGCATAATAACAATTTTATTAAATTTTTTTCTAGAAATCATGTGAATATGTATAGGTAAAATAAAAAAAACAAAATACTTGATATGGTTTTATATACGCTTTTCAAGAATAAACAAAAAAAGGATTACACTTCAATGGTTATTGATTCTCTTTTATTTATTTCATCCCAACAAGCCTCATGTTTTTCAACAAAGTCTTTTTGTATTGAGGCAAAAGCTTCTGCTAACTGAGAATCTATTGCTGCTGTTGCTTGAAAAGTAAGACCAGTACACTTTCATTCAGCTTTCATAGCATCCATTTCACGCTGAGCATTTCATTTTATTACAAACATAAGTAAATGGTAAAAATATAAACTAGTCTTTTTTTTCTATGATTTTCAATCACAAATCTGCCAACAATGAATCATCAATTTCACTTGGAGCATTGAGTACCAAATCACGATACTTTTGATTCTTGGGGGACAGAATCACTTCACGAATATTTTCTAAGTTTTGATAAATCATAACCATTCTATCAAGTCCAAATGCACATCCACCATGTGGCGGTACTCCATAATCAAAGGCTTTGAGTAAATGTCCAAATCTATTTTGGATTTGTTGTTGACTCAATCCAAGCAATGAAAATATAGACGACTGCAATTCCGTATCGTGGATTCTTATACTTCCTCCACCCGCTTCATTTCCATTGATAATAATATCATAACAATCTGCAGTAATACCAAGCAATTTTTCCATTTCATTATCATTCAAAGCAGTACCTGAAGCTACTTTTTTTCCAAGTTCTTTTACAAAAGGAATATCTTTATCTTTAGGTTTAGTAAACGGATGATGCACAGCTCAAAGTTTTCCTTCATCATTACGCTCAAAAAGAGGAAAATCTACAACAAAAGCAAAAGAAAGTTCATCTTCTTTACCGTCAAGCAAATGTAAATCAGCAATACATTTATTTCTGAGCATTCCCAACCACGTCACCACATGTTCTCGCGTATCAGCCTGAAAGAAAATAGTATCTCATTGTTGGATATTCGCAAGTGTTTTCAATTCATCTATTTTGGCTTCATCAAAAAACTTAGCAATAGATCATTTTACTCCATCTGCGCCAAACGACAAATAGGAAAGTCATGCACTACCATATTGTTTGATATACGCTTCATAATTTTTTTCTATTTCTGATCTTCCCATTTCTTTGTGGACGACCATTCCTTTGATAGTTTGTGCATTTTGAAACACTCAAAAATCAGATTTTTTTGCCCAATCCGTAAGTTCTACAAACTTCATTTCTTCAGTTCTCAGTTCTGGTTTGTCTGATCAATATCGATTCATAGCGTCATATCGAGTCAAAACAGGAAATGGATCAGCTTTTATTTTTTTGTTTGGATATAAAGTGGTAGTCATATGGACAAAATAATCATGGATCAAATCCAAAATGTCTTGTTGTTCAACAAATGACAATTCAAAATCTACTTGAGTAAATTCTGGTTGTCTATCTCCACGAGGATCTTCATCACGATAACATCTTGCTAGTTGGAAATATTTATCAAATCCAGCGACCATAAGCATTTGTTTGTGTTGTTGTGGTGACTGAGGAAGGACAAAAAATCTTCCTGGCTCAAATCTCGCAGGAACAACAAATTCTCTAGATCATTCAGGAGTATTTTTGATAAATGTTGGCGTCTCCAGATGAAGAAAATCTCTAGCATCGAAAAACTTCATAGTCTCCATATAGAGTTTATGTCTCATAATTATAGTATTTTTTAATCCTTGTCTTCTAAGATCCACATAACGATATTCCAACCTTATATCTTCTCCTACAGCATTTTCATGATCGACAGAAAAAGGAAGTTCTTTGCAGAGAGAAAGCACAACTATAGCATTGGGATAAATTTCAATATCTCAGGTAGACATATCTTTGTTGATCATATTTTCTGGCCTAGCAATCACTTCTCCAGAAATTTGAAGAACATATTCTGATTTTATTTCAGGGAGAACAATATCTATCTTTGCAGGATCTACCGTCACTTGCGTAATTCCATATCTATCACGAAGATCAATAAAGGTCATTCCTCAGAGATTCCTTACTTTATTTACTCGTCAACAAAGCGTAACTTGAGATCAAGAGTGTTTAGCAGACAGTTCACCACAGGTATGCGTACGATACATAATCAGCACAAAATTAATAATTAAAATAATAAGAACAAAGAAGTTGTATATAATTGGCTCAGTTTATCAAGAAAATTATAGAATATTACTCCAAACTATCACTTCAGATTGTATTCACAAAAAAAATACCTATCAAAGTGATAACTTTATCAATAAAAAATGATATCTTTCTATGAAAATTCGTGAAAAAATATCAAATAGTATTGTACAAATATCTATTATTTGTGTGTATATACCTATTTACTTGCAAATAATATATCTGAGTTTACAGCACAAAAAAAGCCCTTCGGTACTCTGGAAAGTAAATCCAGGATTTCCTTATGGAGGGATTATTTGTAGCAAATCTTTTGTGGTCCAAAGATTTTTGCAAAAAAAAGAAAATACTCGTTTTTTCACCAAAACATTATCAGTATCCAAAATCCATACCCAAGAAGAAAAAATAAAAAAAATTGAACAATTTATGCAAAAAGAAAAAATACATTATCCAATAATTTTAAAACCAGACGATGGAATCGGTGGTGTTGGAGTACTTTTTATCCAAAACAAAAATGATCTTAAAAAAAATATCAAAAACATAAACAAAGACTATTTAGTACAAGAATATGTTTCACGAGATCAAGAACTTTCGTTATTTTTTGTAAAAAATCCTCAGCAAAAAAAATGAGAAATATGGTCTATAACCCAAAGAAAAACAATAAAAAACGATAAAGATCCAGAGCTAATGATTCCCGGAAGAAAAATTATTTGTACAGACAAGAGTTATTTAATAACGCCAAAAATAGCTGAAATATTCAATAATATCGCAGACATTGAATGATTTTATTTTTGAAGATTTGATATTCGTACAAAAGATATACAAAAATTTTCGGAAACATGAGAAAATTTTACCATTTTAGAAGTCAACGTTGGAGCACATAGTATGGCAATCCATGCATTTGACAAAAAATATAGCCGAAAACAAAGATATAAAATATTTTTTAATCAGATCAAATTCGCGTTTGATATTGCCGACGAAAATGACCATCCTAAACATCAACGTTCTGATCAAAATTTCAGAGATTTTTTAAAATGATTTTTTGCTATTTTCAAAGGATAATAAACCGCAACAAGTATTTCTATCTATATCAAAATATTATTTACCCTCAGTATCATGTGCAGGATAATATTCTTTAGTAACCAAATTCATCAATGAAGGAATATACAACAACGTAATGAAAAATGACACAACCAATCATCAAATAAATCCTATTGCCATAGATCAGAATAATTCATCTTTCATAGCGAGAATAATCAATCCGATAATAGTGACCGCTTTTGTCAAAAATATAGGGACAAATCTTTCTGCAATACTCTTTTGGAAACTGTCCACCACGGACATTCATTTTTCTTCATAAAAATATTTGAAATCTTCCAGATGAATCAATGCTTGATTTACTCACACTCACATCACCCCAAAGATTCCTATCATCGCAGGAAAGGTCATATCATATCACGTCAGAGCAAGAATCACAATAGTTCATCAAATAGTAAGAAACACACTAGAAACAATAACGATAGCATATTTAATATTATTGAATTGAATAATCAGTACAAGAATCATAAGGATAAGTCAAATAAGCATAGCTTTACTCAAATCCGTCGAAGCTTGCGTAAGTGAAGCCGCATCTCCTCATGTTGTTTTTTGTAATCCATCAGGCAAAGGATGAGCTTTGATTATTTTATCAATTGCCAAAGTAATATCCGTCAATACCGCACTATCAGTTTTGTCTGCCTGAACCGTTATACATCTTTTAGCATCTTCTCTAATAATAGCATTTATTTCTGGCTGCAACTGTTTTTTGCTAAGAATTTGATCCAAGGTAATTTTACCTATTTTGGTCTGATCTACTGGCAAATCGGTCGACAAAAATGCATTCAATGACAATGCATCACTACCAAAGTCAGAAAATTCTTTTATTTTGATACCATTGGATTCGTACCCAGCATTTTTGAGTGCAACAAGTGAAGTAACCGACGACATACTCGAAACACCAAGCGATTTAGCTTTGTTTTCATCTAACACATACACTATTTTTCCATTGGTATATTCGATAGAAATCCCCACATTGAAAACACCAGGAATGTTTTTTATATCTGGCAATATTTCTTGGACATAGTCATTTATTTTTTGATAATCATCACCCACAATATTAAATGAGACGGGCTTACCTGATGATGCTCACGCTTGCGTAGTAAACACAGAAATATCTTGAATAAAAGAATATTTAGCTTTGAGCGCAGCAAGCAACTCTGTTTGCATCTGCTCAACTATTTGAAAAGATTTTTTGTTTCTTTGTGTCGTGTCGACCAATCTTATCGTAAATGAGCTGACATTATTTCCTGCACCTCACGCTCATTGCAATGAATATCCTTGACCAAGATCGATAGCAATATCTTTGACCACACCAGACATAACCGTCTGAAAATATTTAAGCGTAGCATGAGCGACCTTGGAAGTATATTCCTGATTATCTGTCATACTAATTCCTGGAGGATATGTGAGATTCATCCAAACATTATTAGAATCAATATTTCCCATAAACGAAAATTTAACTATTCACAACGGCAAAAGCGACAATGCTCAAACAAAAAAAACAAGGAATCCAAAAACAATTCATCTGGATCACCATCTCGTTTGGTTGTTGCGATGATATCGGTTTCCAAATTTTACTCACGTCCTTTCCAAAAACGACAACGAAGGAGGAGAAACATATACCTGTCATGATTTATAAAAAAACAAAGCAAGTACTGGTAAAATAAACATAGTCACTACCAGAGAAATCGCCAAATTGGAAATAATAGTTACTGGCATAGCTTTGAGATATTCGCCCATAATTCCCGTCAATCAAAAATAGAGCGGGATGAAAATGACAATCGTCGTCATCGTTCAGAAAAATATTGCTTTCCCATAATTTTTGATAGAATCACCGATTGCTTGCCAGATATTACCAGAAAACTTTTGCAGGCCAACGACAATTCATTGCGTGATTACAATCAGATTATCAATCATAATTCACAGTACCAAAATCAGTGCAAATGAAACGATATTGTTGAAACTATATCCTATAGCTTTGAGATAAATAAAATTGGCAAGATAGACAATAAGAAATGACAACATAATCAGCCATGATGATCTGAATCCTAGAAAGAGCAAAATAATACAGAATACCAGCAAAGCAGTCTCCCAAAAATTTTCCATAAACAAACCATAGGTTCTTTGAATACTTTCTTTTTGCGACAAAGTTTCCGTATAGGTAAGATTAGGTGTGGTTTTCGCATATTCCGTAAGAACGGTTTTCAATTCATCCACAAATGTATCAAGACTATATCCAGGAGATTTTTTTATTTGAAAAGAAAGCGCATTCTCAGTTTCTAAACTATTGATATCCGTAATAACAAAAGATTTTTTGTCTTGTTGTTTATATCCTATATATACGGTAGCTACATCTCTCAG
Organism: uncultured Candidatus Peribacteria bacterium; assembly: GCA_964551805.1. Lineage (GTDB taxonomy): Bacteria > Patescibacteriota > Gracilibacteria > Absconditabacterales > Absconditicoccaceae > CAJBLF01. Next base: position 2,061 of record CAZKEK010000009.1, on the reverse strand, counting down.
CTTAATAGTTTTACCTGCAACATTGAGAAGGTCATAGTTTTTGAGTTGTTCCGTCAATCACGTCAGATTTGTTTCATAATTGGTAATTTCAAAGGAATACAACTTACCAGCAACATCTTTTTTATCTACAGGAAATTTTACAAAAGCTCATTTTAACTGACCGACTATCATAGAAAAATCGAGATCAAGAACAGCGAGTTTTTGCGCATCAAAGGTGAGTTTTACTTCTTGTACAGGTTTTCCGATAATATTAACATCAGAAACTCATGCTATGGATTTGATTTGATCTTCCAATGATTTTAATTTGGTATACATGACTTGTGTAGGCATATTTCCCGCGACAGAAAAAGAATACACCGGCGTATCACTGACAGATATTTTTTTGACCATAGGATAATTTACATCAGACGGAAGTGTAGGATACACTTGATCAATAGCTGCTTTCAAATCATTCGTTGCATCGACATCACTCTTTGCCGTAGTAAATTGTATGAGAATAGTTCCAAAATTATAATAGCATGATGACGTAATTTTATCAATATTGGTAATCGATTTTATTTTCTGTTCCAATGGGATAATCACCTGCTCCTCTATTGAAGAAGGATCAGCACCTAGATAGCTAACACTCACATAATAATACGGAATATTAACCGACGGTTGAGATTCTTTTGGTATAGTAAGGACACTAAATGCTCCATATATTCAGATGAACATGGTAAACACCAATATCGCTACTTTATTTTTTTTCAGAAAGTTAATCATTAAAGAGAAGTAATTTTAAATGATAAATTTTAAATGATAAATTTTAAATTATTTATTTCTAAATTCTTATTGCACTATTTCATCACCCACATTCAATCCACTCAATACCTCCACATAACTATCATTTATATTTCCCAAAGTCACATAGACATTTTGAGTTCCGCTTCACACTTTACGTCTCACTAAATTACCTTCAAGTCTTGGACTAATATATTGGAGCGGAATTCGCAATTGATTTTTGTCAGCGAACTGTGAAGATGTCACGAGAACTTTTTCATTTTCCTTGAGCGGAAATTTGATGACCGGTATTTCATAAATATAATTTTGCGTTGCAGGATCTTTGTAGGGATATTCGTAGACCAAAGTTCAGGTGCCGAGAAATTTTCCTTGATCATTGGAAATACTGACCTTACTTCCCAGCGGTAATTGTTGATACGAAAATATTTGAAGACTGAGATTTCCTAGGTTTGTCGGCATAATTTGACAAAGCAAGGTATTTGGAGCGACTTTATTATCTTCACCGATAGCTCTCATTTTTACGACACCATCGACACCCGCATATAAGACTTCGCCATCAAGTGAATTGGATAACACGGCAATATTTTGTTTAAAGGTAAGTAATTGATTTCTTAAATTAGCAAGTTGTAGCTCTTTGTTCGTATCAGCAGATACCAATTGTGTTTCCAATGTTTTTTGTGCAAGTTGCAAGTTAGCCAATTGCGTATCAAGCTGAAGCGATGTAGTAGCAATGGTATTTTCTTGGAAATTATTAGTATTGATATCAAGCGTTTTGATCTGATTACTATACGTATTTTTTACGGTATCATATGATGATGCAATAGTATCAAAAGCAGATTTAGTTCACATAAAAGTACTAGCCAAAGTAGTATAAGTAGTATATAGTCCATCAATTGATAATCATGCACTACTTGATTGAGGCAATGATGAGGATGGCGTAGATGCACTGACAGCATTTGCAGCTAAATTCATAAAATCAGACATATCAGAAAGATATTGAGAAAATTCCGTAGTATTCATGGTTGTAGACAAAAGACTTTTCAATCTTGCATATTCTGACAATACTTCTTGAGGTAATGATGGCTTTTTATCAGAAAGAGAAAGTGAAGAAGAAAACACATCATTTACTTTTTTTAATGCATCTTTTATCATTACCAGATACTGTTTATATGAAGTGGAGATACTAGCTTTCATTTTATCTAAGTCTATGGATTTAGACTCAGTAACATAAGCATATTGTTGATCTAAAAGTTGTTGTTGATAATCCATACTTGAAGAACT
>CAZKEK010000008.1:0-17208 GCA_964551805.1 uncultured Candidatus Peribacteria bacterium | reverse complement strand
GAATTAAGAATTAAGAATTAAGAATTAAGAATTAAGAATTAAGAATTAAGAATTAAGAAACAAAACATTAATTTAGAATTTAAAAACGAATAAACAATTTAGAATTTAATGATTATTAAGTTCCAACTTCTAAATAACTATAGTCCACAAATCCTCCACCCTGAAGGGTACCCCCTCCTTTATACAAAGGAGGACAAAAAAATATTCCATCACTGTTAGTTGTTCACTTTTCACTGTTCATTCTTAGTTTATTTTAACGCGTTAGTCAAAAAGTTTTCAAAGTTGCTAATGCTCCATATTTTTTTACCATCTATGTGGATATTAGTAACCAACTTAAGTTCGTTGTACATATATTGTCTTCGGTTATATTCATCAAGTTCAATGTCATTTCCTGTTCCAAAAAGTTTGTCTTGGATATCTGGTTTAAAGTTTATATTGAGATATTCTTTTCCCAAAATAACAAATGGCATATCTTTGGAATAGATACTATTTATTTCGGTGAGCGGCTTTTTTTTGTTTTTTTCATCTGCCGCGGCATAATCTTTGAGCAATGTCGTAAGTTTTTGATTTTGATACTGAGAAGGATTGATGTCAGATTGATCAGTGCTAAAGAGTTTAGTGAGATCTTTTTTGAGCCCCATATCTACCGTATTGACCAAAAGATCGTAATTTCCTACCATCAATCTTCCCTGAAGTTCTTGTGCAGTTGCTATTTTTTCAAAAACAAAATTTTCTCCAATACCCGCATCTTTAAAAATATTTTGCAATCTTGCTACCACAAAATCATTCAAAAAATTGCTATAATAGATAACGGTAAATTTTACGGGAGCTCCTTCGGTGATTTCTGTAGACGTTTGTGGAGCTACATTGTAGATATCAATAGAAGTAATAAGTATTTTTTTGGCTGCAGCATATCCATAAAAAAGATATTTATTGATACCAGATCAAAAAGTTTTTTCTGTAGTTCCAAACGTATATCGTCAAGATTTACCTCATTTTACAAAATGTTTGAGCGTAGTTGTTTTTCCTTTGTATTCTACGGTGACTTTATCATATCACTTATCAAACCAAAATTCTGAAGATAATGAAGATCATGTATCTATAAAATAAACTAATTTCTGACCTTCTCATTGGACGGATACGGATTTTGGTAAAGCTTGGATATTCGTATCTATGAGATCATTTTTGTTGAGAATATTTTCATTGTAATCGCGATTAAGCAAATCTTTTACGTCGGATCCACTAGATTGAAACACGTCGAAGAGTCCGTCATCATTTTTTTTGAAATATTGTTCATATCCAGAGCTATAAAAATTGTGTTTAATAAGTCCACCAAGTACTCTCCTTCCTCTTACGCGCAATTTGTCAGAATGTGTGTTGAAAAATACGCTCATAAGTTGATTGGTAAGTGTCTTTTTTGCCACATATCCAGGTAATGTTTCATCGCCGATGTATGCATCTATAATCGAGCTTTGTCAGTTATTGATAGAGCTTTTGAAATCATCAAAAGAAAGTGCATTTTTTACTTGATAAAAATTGAGATTGCTTTGGTTACAGTTTACCAAGTTAAATACTAAACTATATTTATCTGTAGATTGACTGACGAGATTTGCACAGTTGGTATAGACGGGTTTAAAGGCAAAAAGTTCTTTGTAATCATTGAGCTCAGCATTGATCAATATATGCTTAGGAAGAATATAATTGGTAAAAAAGAGAATATTGTCTGATGAGTTTGTCGGAAAGGTAACCTTGAGGGTATTGTTTACGTCTTTGGTAATGTTTATCGCGTTGTATTGGGTCAGAGAAAGTATTTTCCATATATTGTTTTTTAATATTTCATTATAAGTGAAAAAAACATCTTCAAGAGAAACTGGCGTTCCGTCAGACCAGATAAATCATTTGTTGAGACTGATAGTGTAGTTTTGGTTGTCTTTGGTAGAAACCGTACAAAGATCAGGGAGATATTTTGTAGTTTTGTTGGCATCGTAGGAAGCTTTTACACATCCATTAAAAAGCAACCCTTGATAAAAATTACTTTGTATATCATTGCGAAGATAGGGTAAATATGAAGTATTACCAAAAATACCTTCGACAAATGTTCCTCATTTGGTATTGATTTGGCTAGATGATACCCAAATATATTGGTATCCTATATAGATACTCAGCAATACCCAAAAAAACAAGGACAGAAAAAAAGTATATCTCAGGATATCTCTTATGAGTTTTCTTTTTATAGAGAGCATTGTTTACTTAGTATACGGTAAAATAAGTGATACAACCACAAATAAGACACCAGTAATAAGTGCTGCCTTTTTGAGTTTTGTCTCAAGAGTTTTTTTGCTTCCATATTCATTTCCTCCAGACATTCATCCAATTCCCAATCCTAAACCTCCTTTTGGAGACATAAGCAATACAGATCAGATAAAAGTTATTCATGCAAGGATAAGTACAATAATCAAGACAGTACGCATTTTTTTTACATAACAAAAAATAAAGTGCCCTTACTATATATATACGCTTTGAAAATTCAACTAGAACTAAAGGAATAACGTTTTTTTGGATAAGTTTATCGTTTTTTGCGATTCTTCAAAAGATTTTTCTCTTATTTTTGGTGGAATTGTGTATACGTGTCACCACTATAGCTTTATCTGATATTTTTTTGTGAGTTCTTGATAAGAAAAAGAGTTCTGATGACAAATATCTTTCAGAATAGTCAATCCCGTTCATGGTTTCAATTCTTTGTGATTTGGGGCTATGATAGTATTATCTATTTTTCTATATTTTATATGGCTACCTTTTTGAGAGACAATACTATATCCAAAATCACTCAATATATTAATGAGCAATTTTATGGTCAACGGCATGTTTCAAATTTTCCATATTAAAATACAGTCTTCAGTTTTTTAAGAAATTTTTATTGTAATCTTTGTCCTCTTCGTAATACATTTCCAACGCTTCTTGGATATTTTTTAATAATTCGTCAAAAGTCTCTCCTTCACTACTAATGTGGAGCTGTGGTATATGAGCACTAAATCATTTTTTTTCTGCCGTAATAGCTATTTCCATAGATAATAGATGAATAGATAAACACCTATACTCTATAGATTTTTCTCTCATTTTCAATGGAATCGTACGGGATAAAATACATATTGACTTTTGGCTGTATATATGTATTATAAACAGTATTGAAATTTGACAAATAAAAAATTTTGACTATAATTGACGTATCAAATTCCATTTTATTTCTTACTACTCTTTATCATGACAGCTACAAAATCAGCTTCTTTGGAGTCAAAAAAATATTTTGACGAGCACAAAGAATCTACAAAAGCAGAGCTTCACAAAATTTCTTCAAAAGAAGATCTTTCTGACAAGCAAAAAAAAGTACTTACCGATCTTTTGCTCGATGAAGTGAAAGAAAATCAAGGAACAGAAGAATTCAAAAACCACGCAGAGATTAGAAAAGCTGATTATAAAAAAATCAGAGAATTGATTATCGAAAGAGTTGGTGATGCCAAAAAAGTTACAAAAGAAGATATTCAGGAAGCTGTAGATTTTTTCTATGGAAAGACAGAGAAAAAAGAATCCAAAGAAACTATCTCAACATTACCTTGAGCAGTAGCCAAACAAGAAACGGATGCTATCAAATATTTTGAAGAAAATAAAGAGCCAAAAAATCTCAAGATAGTGGAGGGTATCCAAAAAATGAGAGAAGAAAATAAAGTGACATACAAAGAACTTTGAGAAGGAAAATATGAAGTGACGATGCCCTTTGGCAACAAAAAAATAACTATGCAATTTCCACCAGACACAACACTAAACGATAAAAAATGGTCATATACTCATTTTAATGGTGAAGAAATTACCCATCAAGAGACTTCACGATGAGTTTTATCAAGCGGGAAATGAATAAAACATCTCGAAGAAAAAGAAAAACAATGACAAACACTTTTGTCAGAGTCAGAGTTTAAACAACTCATACAAGGATTGTGTCCAGGATGAACAGAAGACGAACAGATATTGGCATTTATGATGGCTACATGATTTTATTGACGAATGTGGCTCAAAGATCAGCGTGCTGTCGAGTGTTTTCGTCTCTCAGATGACCGCTACTTCAGCAGTATGGACATTGACGACTACAATTGCAGCCTTGTTCACAGCAATTTTGTAGAATAATCGTGTCATTGTCTCTTTGGCTCTTTGTCCCTTTGCCTCTTTATTTCAAGTTTGCCAAAAATCCTCCCTTTAGGAGGATTTTTGCCATCCGGTAAGTTGTTTAGAGATGTTTTCTATAAGTGGTTGAATGTTCACATATTCCACGAATGGTATTCCTCAGAGATCTTTGCAAAGCCTCACAAGGAGTCTTACTAGTTCAATTTGTTCTCTTGCATGGGTGAGATGTTCTTTTCTTTGTTTGCGAAAACTATTAGCTTTGAAAACCGTAATTACGAGCTCTACAAGCGAACTATGGAGATGTTGCCCTACATTATATCTGTAGGATTGCGGAAGTTTTTTGCTGAGACGAGTAGTAGTGATGAGGAGTTGATAACAGCTTTTGTAGATAGGAAGATCATTGTACATTACCATCAGAACAGTTTGTAAAAAATATAAAATGTTTTTTTGAATTTTTTTTTGACGTGTTTGAATCTGAGCGATAGTTTGTCAAAAGGATGTTTTCGTGTGATATGATTCCATCGCGGAACTGGCAATAAATCAAGCATGTATTTTCTCAGACGGTAAGTCGATCGATGTTTCATCATACCAAGATAACTATTATATGTGCTACGAAATTTGATTCGTTCATTGTAAGTTTTTGGAGGATTTTCTTTTCGTTCATATAATCTTTTTTTTCGGCGACCGATAGTTCTCGTGCGAGGCGTGATAAAATATGGATAAATACAAACTCCGCAAAAAGTCAGTCAGTGCTTGATCTCTTGAAAATATTTTTTGTGAGGATGAAGCTGAAGTTTTAGACGTTCTTTCAAAAATATCTCGATATCTTTTATACATTTTTGTAGATATATTTTGTCTTTGTGAAATAATACAAAATCATCCATATATCTTCCATAGTGCTTAATATCAAGCTTTTGTGTGACAAAAACATCTAATTCATGGAGATAAATATTGGCAAAAATCTGACTGGTAAGGTTTCACAAAGGAAGACCTGTTCATCGCTTGCTTGCAAACAATGACTTATGTTGTGGAAAAATTTTTCGTTGGTTGATATCTCCTATGCGATAATAATTTTTTGTCGGATCGTGATTGATTATTGTTTGAAGTATGTTTTCTAATCGTTCAAGAGGATATTCTAGGTTTGATTCATTATTATGAAGAAGCTGCTGTATTAGTCCCAACAAAATATGTTTATCTATCGACATAAAATAACCTGAAATATCGTTTTTACTGATTCGCGCTTCTTGAGTATAGTTATCGCTAACCGCTCTCATCATTTTTTTGATTTGATCGATACCATAATGAGTTCATTTATCTTTCCTACAGGCGTAGCTATTTTTCAGAAACATTTTTTCTGTTATCGGACAAAGTTGTTTGTACAAAAAATGATGTACGATACGATCACGAATATGTGGTGCAAATATTTCTCTTGGCACGGGATCATAAATGAGAAAACAAGTATATGGTAAAATTTTATACGTCCCATCTATGAGTTCTTGATGGAGTTTTAATATTTCTGTTTCCAGATGTAAGTCAAATGCTATGATGTTTTTTTTATTTGTTTTTCATATCTTCATTTTTTGATATGCCTCAAAAAGATCATATAAGAGATTGTTTTTCTCAAAATCGGATAACATAGTGGTATTTTATAATATATAAAAAAAGTACTCTATAGATTAAAGAGTACTCTTTCTAGATTTCTATACAAAGTGTTGTGAACAAGGCTGCATTTGTTGTTGTCATTGTTCATATTGTTGAAGTTGCGGTTATCTGATTTACGATAACATTTGACAGCACGCTGTCTGATTTTTGTTGCTACTTGATTCGCCGATTTCTCGATACTTTATACCATTGAAATTTTTTCAATGAGAGCAACTGCACTTTCATAGAATAATCGTGTCATATTGCATACTTTGACTTCTCTCATGAGATAAGAACATTTGTTCATTCACTCTGTTTAACAGAGTTATAGTCAAATTCCAGCAAAAAATAGATAGAGATTTTAACAAAAAATTCAAGATGATTTACTGATAGAAAAAGTATATATGTTTTCCTAGTTGATAATAGCGAAGTTTACAATCAAATATCCAGCTCCAAGAACCAAAATACCGATAAACATATACGCAAGACTATTTTTGATACTTTTAACTTGTGCTGGATCATCTGGCTTAGTCAAAAGTTTAACGGTCTGGATAATGATAATTACGAGAATGACCAAGGATGCTATACCAAGTGCGTAGTTGATGACTTGATAGAGAATAGGAATATTTTTGTCTGCCAATATCCCTGTACCTATTTCTCCAAGATTTGTAGTATTTTGATTGATGACTATATCTTGTTTTCCATAGATAGCTTCTACAATCTGTTTTGCTCAAATAATAATAATCATAGACAAAATATTCCATCAAATCAGTGTTCCTGCTTTTTTTTGAGCATCAGTATCACTACCAAAAAGGAAAGTAATAACACGAGAAAGCAAAATAACAAACATAGCTCCAAGTACTAGATAGATAGCAAACTTGATAAACGGATAAATAAGTTTGTCATATATTCCTGTTGCTAAATTATATCCAGTAATTTCTGTCGTAGAGAAAAGATCAAAAATATTTTGTCCAATAAATTTTGCACTTACAATAATAATGATACCAATGACTCCATAAATAATAAAATTTGTTCCATCGCCAATGGCTTTATCATCACTAGAAAACATGATTTTATAAAATCCGATCATTGCCAAGAGAATACCAAGGACAATAATCAGTGGAAACAATACATTCATGATTTTGGTATACAAGAAGTTTTGTAGTCATTGTACTCTTACCGCTCATTCTGCAGCATCCAGATTTTTGCTTATAGGATCGATACTTGTGCTCAAAGCCAGATCAAACCTATTGGCTTCTACGATTTCAAACGAACCAGACCAAACATTGTTTGCTGTGTTAACATCACCAAATCATCAGATAGAAGGAAAAACGGTACAAATAAGTGATTTTTTTCCTAATGCTTGGGTAAAAAGAGAAGATATTCTGATATTTACTCCCACTTTCGTCCCCGCATTCACGATAAAACTTGTGATGGGTTTGGACGTATAGACATGCATGCCGTCTCGCGTACAAGACAGAAATCATGAAGCAATACTACTTTTATTTATTCCAACTTCTCATTTATTTTGAAACAATATAGTGATTTGTGGACTAGCTCACTGAGCAAGATATGCACCACTACGTATATTGGATTCGTTGATAGCAAGATCAGTACCAGAAACCAATCCTCCAAGATTTTGACATTGAGGATATTTATAGGTCTGCCAATTCCCATTCATACTACCATTAACACAACTTAATGCCGTAGAATAGTTTTGTGCACATGTTTTAGGAAAGAGTGCTCCGGTTATAGAATATGCGGTAATTTGATTTCATTCAGCCAATGTTCCTCCTCGGGGAAGAATACAACTAGAACAACTTGCATGTAATGTGTTTTGGTTAATAGCAATTCCAGAAGAATATCGAACACTATTTTGACAAAGCAATTGCTTTTTTACACTATCACATCCTAATGTTGCACTAGGTTGTGTTTGCGTATATCCATAAATAAATTGTAAGTGAGGTATATAGATGTTTGTCCAGGTATTGAGGCATGATCATGAAGAGACATTTTGACATCAGGTATATGCTGCAGTTCCTCCACTTCGACTTCCATTTACACATTGCAAAGAAACATCAAAGTCACCACATGACTGACCAAACGCTTCAAATGCAAAGGGATGCGTATATTTAGTAATAAATGATCCATGAAGCAATTGTCCTGTTCCTGCAATAACGTTTGCACATGAAGCAGTATTTGCTTGTACACATCAGCTATACAATCCATTTTGTTGTGCAGTTCCATTTCCTACCCAACGACCATTGGTACAGGTCAAAGGACGCAAAACAGTTGTACAGGAGAGTGCTGTAGCACTAGTATAAGCGTTGTGAGATGATCCATGCGGTACGGTAATAGCTGGACTTGTTCGTATATCTACACATCCAGTAAAAGATGCAGGATCTGTACATCAGGTATAGAGTGAAGATTGAGTTCCTCATGACCATAGTCCATTGGTACAGGTAAGTGTTTTTTGGAGTGTAGTACAAGTTTGTCCAAGTGCTGGGTGATTCGCTGTATATCATATAAGTGATTCTCCATGATCTCTATAAGAATTTGTCCAAACATCCACACATTGCGCTCGGTTTGGATCTACACAAGTTGCACGAGTATAGAGTGCTGGATTGGTTCATCCAGTAAATACTCCATTGATACAACGTAAATTTTGACTAAGTTGTTGGCATGTTTGTGTATACGTAGCTTGTGGGAGTTTATATAATACTTTATAATCCAAATGAGTAGCTGCTATAGGTGTTGTACAATTTGCCCAAGTATGAGGGACACATGATGGATATTTAAATGTATTTCCATTGGCAATGCTTCCATTAATACAGGTAATAGTCCCTGCGGCTGCTGCGCAGCTTTGTGTATAGCTAGCTTCAGAAATTTGGTATCATGTTCTAGATTGTCCATCTACTAAGGTGGAAGGATTCCATCCCGGAAGCAAGGTACAATTTTGTCCATGAGCAAACGCAACAAGCGAAATAGCTGTGATCATAAGTGATCCCATAAGTTGTTTTGCGCTACGCATAATGAATGAGGTTGGAGTAGTCATTACCGAATAATTGGGTATAAAAGGTTTATTTTTTGAAGATGCTTACTATTTTTTTTCCAAGGAGAACAAGTTCTCTTGCAATAGGAAGATGGGGAAGATGCTGAAGTTGTATTGCCATACTTATATATCTTGTTATCCACAAAACTCAACATAAAGGATAAGTTCGTACGCTAAAATCAGGATGTATACCATAGATGAGTCCAATCGTCAAAAGCATTCAGAGAATATATTCTTGGAGAATGGTATGGTCATGTATTTCGATAATAGCTGCATAGTGTTCTTTTTCTTTGGTTATTTCTACGACAATTGATGGATGTTCCAACGAAGAGACAAATATTTTTTTTATCATTTTGCCAAGATAAGCCAATGTTCATGATACATATCATCGTAATTCTTCAGGGTTTTTGAAGAATAATTGAGTGAGTGTTTGCTTGATACCAAGTGTAAAGATATCGATATCTGACATAAGTGAAGCTATTCTCAAAATCATAAGAATAAACAATAGGGTAGTGATGGTAATATTTCCCGTGAGACAAATAAGACACACTGCTATCCGCCAAAGCAAAGATTCTTTGATCCGCCAATTTGGTTTGTCAAAAGTATGGAGAGTATACCAAAGATAAAGATTGTAGAGCGGAATATATTTCAAAAGAATATCTTTTTTGCTTCCTACTACTGATGAAATAGCGCGAGGTGCTGAACTTGATTTCCAAAGTTTGATATCAGACAAAATACTTACGATACTAATAATCAACAATATCAAAAGTATAAAAATACTGACGGTATACACGATATTGAGGATATTCAACGCGAACAGATAATTCATGACTCCCGCTCCGATGGTAATACACCCCAAAAGTAGCGTAATATACCCAAATTTTATATATCATCTAATAAATTCTCTATCTTGATCAGAAATATCTCGATTTTTATTGCTAAGCATATTTTGTACCAATGGAGAAAAAAACAGCGCTGCTGCTAGCGAAAGTTGGGTCTTGGTGTTGGTGTCTGTCTTTTTGACTTCTTCGACCATAGATACTTTAAAAAGTTAAAAAGTTAAAAAGTTAAAATGTTAAAATATTTTGAAGGTTATGAAGGTTAACGTTCCAACGTTTTAACCGTTTAACCTGTAACAATGTTATCCCACATCTGTAGTAATAAACGCTTTTTCTTCTGGTGAAGCCAATACTTTTACTCCTACGTGTTGGTTTCCTGCAAAGATCAATCATTCACCAACTCCAGCAGAGACCAATCTTCTTTGTTCTGCTTCGGAAAGCCCAAGAAGTTCGTTTAATGCTTTGATAGAAGTGGTAGATTGTTTTAGTAATATTTGCAATGCACAGTTGGAGATAATTGGTTTACCATATTTACTTCTGACAAAGTCTTCGATATCTTGAGAAATAACCGTAATTCCTAGTCCATATTTTCTTGCTCTTTTGGTAAGTCCAAACAAAAATTCTGCTGAGGTTTCATTTTGAAACATAATCCACGCTTCATCACAAGCCAGCATTCTTTTTTTCTTATGTGATCTTACTTTGGTCCATATCCAGTTCAAAACATTCATCATAGCTGGTGTTTTCAAAGCATCTTCCAAATCTCTAATACTAATAACCGTAAGTTTATTGTTGATATCAATATTGGTATAGTTGTTAAATACTTTACCGAATGTTCCATTGACGTATTTACTCAATCTTAATGCTAATCTATCTCCACCATCCATTCATTCCAAAACATTCATCAGATCACCCATAATTGGTGGTTGTTTCCCTTCATAATTATCAGCTTCTAGGGAAAATCATTTGAGTGAGTAGGTATTTTGCAACGCTTTATCGAGCAACGCTTCTTCTTCTGGCGTACATCATCCAATCAAAATCTGGATCATACCAATCAAACTCATGATCTGACTTCTCAAAAGATCACCTTTTCCATATTCCACATCTTCGATTCTTGGAGGAATATCAAATGGATTTAAGCATTGTTGTGAATTTGTTGCGATATTGACATAGGTTCCTCCAACTTTTTCACAGAGTCCTTTATATTCATTTTCCGGATCAATAATGATAACATCAATATCGTTGATCAAGTATCTGAGTACCTCAAGTTTTACCGTAAATGATTTTCCAGCTCCAGAAGTAGCAAGAATTACGCTATTCATATTTGGCAATTTTTGATTGTATCTATCGAAAATAACAAGTCATCAAGTATGCAGATTCACTCCATATAATATTCCTGTCTCTTGGACCATATCATTGGAAATAAAAGGAAATCCTCAAGCAAGTGATGATGTTACCGAGCTTCTGCTGATGCCAAGTTCGTCAGAACAAAACGGAAGTCCGGAAGCAAATCCTTCGTCCATTCTCTGGATCGCACTTTTGACTCTGATTCCATATCATGATATTTTTTGTTCAATTTTCTTTCCTGTTTCTTTCAATTTTTCTTCCGTGTCATCATACACATTGATATAAAATGAATTTTCAAAATATCTTTCTTCACGAGTCGTGAGTTTTTCTCTAATCATTTCTACATCTCTGTATTGTTGTTCGACCTCCATATCCAACGTGATACCTTTTTGTTGCGCATCTCTTACTTCAGCTTTCAACTGTGTCGCTCTGTTTTTCAACATCGACTGAATCGCTGCATCATCTTCAGGGTAGATAAATCGGCTCATATCCCATTTTGCATGGAAACCAAAAATATCTCTTGTTCGCAATGCGTCAATGTATGATGGATAACTTTGCGCATAATATGTTTTTCAAAAAATTCCTGACACATTATAAAAGGTTGGTTTAAATTCCCAGTAGGAAGGGGCCATGTGCGATTTGTAGTCGTTGATGACGGTCGAATATTCTTTTTCTGTTTCAGCAATATATTGTCTCATTTTGCTTGTGAGTTTTGCGTCATTATATTCGCTATCAGGAAGCGCAAGCAAATATTTTACTTGGTCTCTTAACTCTTTATCTTTGATTTCTGTGTTTTCTGGTAGCGCTTCTTTTGCTTTTCCTCAGAGCATACCAGCTCAGGTAGGTGCTCCTTTTTTTGCAAATAATCCAGGAAATATTTCCGATAAAATTTTATCAAAAAATCCTAGCTTGCTAGCTTTTGCTGGAGCATCGAAAACGGGGTAACCACCATCCGCAACAGCGTCATGGTAATTGGTATCATAGACAACATTTTTTATGACTTCCATAGGGTAACGACTAAGTGGTAAATATATCTTCTTGTATCACCTACAAGTATACTCAGCATACTATAAGAAGCAAAAAACATCTATAAAGCACATCATTAGGGATTGACTTTTATTGGAAATTATGTATAAAATATATAAATAATCAAAAAATAAACAAAATTAAACAAAAAAAATATTATGGAAACAAAAAAAACAAAAACATTAATTTTTGGAATTTCATCAGAAATGTTATTAGAAATCTTAGCATGGCAAGGAATCCAAAATATTCAAGAAAAACATGAACTGATTTTTGCGCCTACGCTTGATGATGCAATAATTGCTATTGCAGATGCAACAAAAGCTGGGAGCCCGTTTCAAAAAATGATCTACCAAGAAGGTGGTGCATGTATAGAAGAATTGCAAATCTGCATAAAACAGTATTTTGCAGATGCTCAATTTGAGACGGTTGATTTCTATAATGTGACATCGTATTCCGCAATGAAAGAACATTGGTATGTCGCTCCAGAATATGCGGGCTACGAACCAATAGATCAGAAATGGAAAGAAATCGAAATGTTGTTTCATACAAACAAATATGGACCAAAAAACCCATTATTTCTGAATTTGGTGAAAGGTGACATCGTTATTGGTGTTTCCGTATATGGATTCGAAGAATCTATTTCACCCAACGAAGGCAACAAATTTGTAGCGCTTTGCAAAGTGCTTGCGAAAAAAAGATGTATCGCCATTGAGTGGTAAAAATCACAAAAATAAAAATTTAAAAAACAAAAAAAAATGAAAACAAATATTTTAGTAGCAGCAATAATTATTTTTATTCTTGCTAGTTGTGGAAACACACAAACAAAAACACAACAAACAAAAACCATCGTAGGAAAAGATGGAAAAGAGTATGTTGTGGCAGGTTCAATATCTCAATATAGCCCTACCATTGAAGAAGGAAAAATTACCCCATTTGGGAATGGGATGTATTATTTCGGGTTCGTTGAAGATAATTTTGGAAAACAGTTATCTTTATTTATTGACCAACATCCAGAATTACGTATGGTGTCCTTTACAACTAATGACCGAAAAAATGGATTTACCATTGGTTACTTTGTAAAATTTGAACCAGTAGTCAATCCATGTCCTTGTGATACGATAAAAACAGTAAAAAAATTAATTTAAAAAACAAAAAAAATGAATACAACAGAAAAAAAAGACGTTCGCGTCAAAATGGTAGAAAAATATTTTAGAAATAAAAGATCAGTAGAAGATTTCTACTTTAGTTTTATTATGTTAATGATTATCTTAGTAGGTAATTATTTAGGAACAAGTATGAGACAAGCTCACCTTATTTATGATCCGTATATTCTATGGGAAGAATGTAAATATTCAGTATTGATATTTTTACTTATCTTCGTGCTTTATATGTTTTTTAAAAATAAGATTTCACATCCAATCAATCTAAGTAAGATAAAAGATAAGACATCCAAAGAGATAGGTGAAAATAATTCAAAACTTTCTTCATACGAAGCAAAAATAACGGATAGTGAAGATCCGACAAAATCGGATATAAAAATCCAGCTGAAAATCAAAAAATTACAAATAGAACAAGAACAACTCGATTTTGAGTTAGGCTTGTTGGAGCAGTGTGTATAAATACTCCTCCAGTTCAAAAAAACTGTAAAAACTCCCGAATTTTCCGAAGGAGTTTTTTTTAATCCTCCACCCTTTGTTTCCCTCTTTATCCCTATTCGAGGAAAAGTCAAAGAGGGACTTCCGTAAAAAAAAACCTCGGCGTCTACCCCGCAAGGCGGGGGTAAAGAGGGGTTAGGGGTGATTCTTTTTTACACAATACTTTCCGCCATCCAATCGACCTTAAACCCTTTCTTCGCTAAGTTCAACTTGGTGAAAATAATGTCCATAAATTGCCTAACGTTTGGTCATTTCAAAATAATGTTGTATCTATATTTTCCAAACATCTTGTAGATGAGCGGCGGGGTCGAGTAAATCTCAATATCCGTCAGTCAGTATTTTTCTTTTAAATAGAGGAGGTCTTTATGTAAGGTATCGACTTTGGTATAGAGCGATTCTTCGATTTCATTTTTATACAAAATAACACACAATTCTCCAAACGGTGGATAGCCGTTTACTTGTCTAAAGCCGTTATCTTCTTCATAAAATTTTTCTTTGTTCATTCTACAGGCATTGCGAATGCTGTACTGATCTGGGTTAAACGACTGTACAATAAAATTTGCTGTTGCATGTTTGACAAACGCTTCATAAAGAAAATAAAAATTCTTTTCTGCTGACGTGTAATCAGGAATGTTTAATCCTAGGTCGGCATTTAAAAAGATAATAAGATCAAAAGGGTAGTCTTTGATAGGCGTAGCAAGCAGCGAAGTTCAGATAATGATTTGGTGCTGAGTAATTTGCTCTTGTATTTTGGCTATTTTGTTCGTCGAATTTACGGTCGTTGAATCGACAATAATCGCATCTTGCTGGTATTCATTTTTGAGATATTCAGCGACTTTTTGTGTCCCTAACCCAAATTCTTTGATCTTGTCACTATGACATTCAGGACAGGTCGTAGGCACATTGTACTGTGTTTTGCAGATATGACAAAGTCAGATAGTATCTCATGATTCAATCTTATGATAGCTGATACTTATCGAACAATTTTTGCACTTGGGAATATGCCCGCACTCGTGGCAAATAATCCCTCAGGAGTAGCCTTTCTTGTTGACGAGGATTCAGATTTTCTTTCATTGTTTGAGATATTTTTCTATACCATCACTCGCCAATTGCGAAAAATACGGAGTAATCTCCTTGCTCATATCGACCAAAAAAATAGATTTTTTAGTCCCTTGTATGTCATGCTGAAAGCGTTCATAATTCATACCTGATGATTTCAAAAGATTAAATGCCTGATGATGTCAGAAGATGACTTTTTTGTATAAAGTACTGTTTGGTGATTAAACTACAATCTTTTTACTCAAAAAATTTCTGAATTTCTTCGACGAGCGGTTCGTATTCGCTGATGGTTGCAACTCTCTGCTTAAATTCTTTGGATCACGGGATTCATTTTACATATTGAAACAGATGTTTTCTAAACTCAGAGATAATGATTGCAGATGATGATTTCTGATGATTTCTGATGATATCAGACGATGGCATAACAATCATTCCCGTAAATGTTTCTTTCTGTTTTTGAAAATAGTTTTCATAGCTGATCATGTAATCAAGATGTTTCAAAATAGTTTCCTGTATCTCTTCTTTACTTGGGATATGCGGAGTGAAGATTCGCGGGTTCCCAATTGCTCATTGGCCAATCATGATTCCGTCTAAATTATTTTTTAGTGTTTCGATTTCTTCATAACTTTTTATTCCACCGTTCCCGAGTATCTTACATTTTTTATCCGCTTTTTCTTTGAGCTCATAGACAAAATTCCAGTCAGCATCTCAGCTGTATGCTTGTTTTACCGTTCTTCCATGGATGCTTATCATATCAAGATACTTGCTTGCTTCGATCAAGAATTTCATTTGTTCATGTCTATCTTCTTCGGTAAGCCCAATTCTAGTCTTGATACTCAAGGGCATTTTCATGATTCACGCAAGTTTTTTTATGATGTCCAATGTCTGTGTTCTGTCTTTTAATAATGCACTACCTCATCCGGTATTCATCACGTTTCTCGCAGGACAACCCATGTTTAGCTCTATACCCGCAAAACTGAATTCAGAATGTAGAGTGCAGAATGCAGAATTAATGGAAGATTTTTTGTTTTTTATTTTTTCTGAATTTTGAATTCAGAATTCTGAATTACAAAAGTATTTAGTCTGAATATCAGCGAAGCATTTCATCAACATGTCCTCGTTTCCTCAGAATATTTGGGCGATAACAGGGGATTGGTCTTTGTCCGTCAATAAGTGTTTGATCACTCATGTCGGGTTGATACAATATCCGTCTGCGTTCATAAATTCGGTCCAGAGGAATAATTCATATATTTCTTTTTCTCCGTATACATCAAAAATCTCTTTCACAATTTGGCGAAAGGCACAGTCAGTAAATCCATCCATAGGAGCTAAGCCGATTATCATCGGAATTTTAAATTTTAAATGTTAAATGTCATTTACTCATCCACGTCATTCCCAACTTGATTGGGAATCCATTTTGCTATTCATTTCTGCATTCTAAATGCAATTATAGAAAAAACCAAAAAAAATTCCAGTAAATAACCAAAAAGCTTTGTTTTTTATCGTATAAAACATATATATACACCATGATTCGCAAATTATTTCGGCATATAGACAATTTTTTTCGAAAGCTGGAAGGACGATTGAGGTCTTTGTTCCTTATTTTTTTTATCGCTTCATTATATTTTGTTCTGCTCTACAAACGAGAAAATCCTGGTATGACGCCACTGATGGTAACAAGATTTTTTGAACAGGTAGCAGACGGAAGACCGATAGTACTCAAATACACCCGGGTGCCTATCCAAAAAATTTCTGATTATAGCATGTACGCCGTTATGGCGGGTGAAGATCAAAAGTTCCTCGATCATTATGGCTTTGATTTTGATGCGCTTTGGAGCGCGGTAGAATACAATGTAAAACACCAAACTATTACCATAGGATGAAGTACTATTAGTCAGCAAACAGCAAAAAATCTTTTTCTTTGGCAAGGTCGTTCCATTTTTAGAAAAGTGTTAGAATCTTATTTTACCGTCTTGATGGAAACATTCCGAAGCAAAGAAAGAATCCTCGAAGTCTATCTCAATATCATTGAATTTGGTGACGGTATTTATGGAATAGAACAAGCTTCTCAGTATTATTTTGATACGTCAGCAGCCAAATTAACCAAAAGTGAAGCAACTTTACTCGCGGCTATTCTGCCCAATCCTAGATATTATCAAGATCATTTACGTAGTTATATATTAGCGAGAAGAAAAAGCTCCATCAGTACAGGAATAAATAAACTCAAAAGAGAATCAGAAAATAAAATATTTATCCAAGAAATAAAAAAATAATAAAAAAATAATATAAAAATAATATAAAAATAATACAGAATATAAAAAAATTTCTAAAAAAGCAAAAAATTTTTCAAACTAACACACCCCGCCAGATAATAATCCACATAAATAACAAAAAAACGTAGTCAATGATTTTGGTTCTT
>CAZKEK010000007.1:7408-17247 GCA_964551805.1 uncultured Candidatus Peribacteria bacterium | reverse complement strand
GTCTACCAACTCATGTTTTCATTCTTGTTGTACACATCGCTCATGGACCTATTCCCACTTTGACACCATTCGCTCCAGCTTCGATCAAGGCTCTAGTCGCTTCAGCAGTGATAACGTTTCATGCAATCACAATAGCTTCCGTACCAAATTGTTGTCTAAATTTTGTCACGGTATCGATCATAGATTTTTGATAGCCATGTGCGGTATCAATGACAAATATTCTAATACCAAGTGCATATAATGGAGCAGCTTTTTCATCAAAAGAATTAACTCACAAAGCCACAGCGACATCAAGTTTTCCATGAGCATCTAGGGTAGGTTGATACATACTATTTCTGATGGTATTTTTTTTGGTAAGGATTCATTTCAATATTCCATGATCATCGACAATAGGCAATGAAGAAATTCATTTTTCGTCCATAAGCATAAATGCCTCTGCGTCAGAAATTCATATTTTTCAAGTAATCAATGGTCTTTTGGCAATATTTCACAACAAACTAAACTGATCCAATCACTCAAGATCTTGTGGTTTAAAAAGAGAAATAGCTTGTCCTTGATCATCAACCATAACTACACAGTTATGAGCTCTTTTGGTAATAATTCCCAATGCATCTCTAATAGTATTGTCAGTTTTTACGGTAATAGGAGTATCATAATGAACATCTGCAGCCTTTATAAATGTTATAATTTTTTTGAGGGTATCCAAATCCATATCTTGAGGTAATACAGCCAATCAACCATAACGAGCTAATGTTTCTGCAAGTCTTTTTCAAGAAACAGCATTCATATTTGCAGCTACAATAGGAATGTGAGTTCCAAAAGAAACGGTTGGCGTTACTTCCATATCCAATCTTGATTTCCCATCAAAATAATTTTGAAACAAAAACACATCTTCATAGGTAAGCTCTTCATTTTCATAGAGTGTATTATTAAATTTCATAAGAATATTTTCTAATAAAGATAAATATATCTGAAAAGATATTATCATTTTTCCTCGATTTTACAACAATATTCTCCTAGCAAGAATTCATTTGACATATCACGATAAATAAATATATTATACAAAATAATTTTAGCTTTTACCAAATGTAAAATGACTGAAGGACAACATATTCGTCCGACATGGGATGAATACTTTATGGAAATAGCTAGAACAGTAGCCAAAAGAGCTACCTGTGATAGAGGAAGAAGCGGATGCGTTATAGCAAAAAACAAACAATTGTTGTGTACATGATACGTATGATCACCAGCAGGATTGCCTCATTGTGACGAAGTAGGTCATCAGTTTAAACAAATGACCCATGAAGATGGAAGCGTTACCAATCACTGCGTAAGAACAATTCACGCAGAACAAAATGCCATCTGTCAGGCAGCAAAATTATGAGTTGCTATAGAAGGAGCAACGGTATATTGCAAAATGACTCCTTGTAGAACCTGTGCAATGCTCATCATTAGTTGTGGAATCAAAAAAGTTGTTTGTGAAAAAAAATATCATGCAGGTACAGAATCAGAAGCAATGTTTAAAGAAGCAGGTGTTGAATTAAGTTATTTTGATGACACCATAGAACAATACGAAAAACAATAAGACAAAAAAAAGACCGGTAAGGTCTTTTTTTTATTTGTAAATTATTTTTTTATTTCTAAATTTTTAATTTTTTTTAGCAAATCCCTCTCTCCCCTGCCTACCGCAGGCAGGTTCGGACATCTCCCCTTATCAAGGGAGAGACATCCTCTCCTTGACTTGTCCTCGAAGGGGATAAAAGAGGGTGAGGGTGGATTTGTCAAAAGAATTCCAAAAAATCCCCCTGACAAGGGGGATAAAGGGGGTTTGTTTATTTTTTTTATTTCTAAATTTTATTTGTAAATTATTTTCTAAGTAACTATAGTCCACAAATCCTCCACCCTGAAGGGTACCCCCTCCTTTATACAAAGGAGGACAAAAAAACATTCCATCACTGTTCACTATTAGTTATTCACTTTTCACTAACTTTTAAGCTGCTGCCGTCGGTGGTGTCTCTACCTCTTCTTCTTGTTGATTCATTTTTGCTCTTACCGCAAAGACAATAACCAACACGACAAATACAGCAACAACACACCCAAGAATAATAAGAATAATTTTCCACCAAGTAAATCATGACGAAGCATTGTCTGCTTGAATAGTATCCGTATTAGTCAAAACTTTTACATTATCATTTGGACACGTTTCACTCACAATAGAATAAAACGCAAGTATTTTACACATATTAGGAAGAATAGTTGAATCCATATCCAAAGGATCTATTTGATTTGCCTGTACTTGTTGTCCATCTGCAGCAATGTTTTTTTTGATAAGATCCATAATTTTTTGCAAAACTTGTTTTCTTTTGTCTTGTTGAGAAGCATCTGCTTGTGTAGTATCAGAGACTACAGAATCAAATTCCTTAAACAATCCCTCTACATCTACAGCAAGATTTGCAGGCAAAGCAGCAAGAATTTCAGCTTTTGCTTGTTGATATATATTTCATCATCATGCAGCAGAAACAGCCTTATTATTTAATCATGCAATAATAGCATCCCAATAAACCTTTTGCTCTTTGGTTAAAACAATTGCACGAGTATCATAAAAATCTTTAACGGCAACGACATTGGAAGAGGTATTGGTTTGATCAATCAATCCATCTCTTAGCTCAACCAACAATGTTCTAAAATTAAACATATCACCAGTAGTAGCAGTAGTCGGTAATGTATTAATCAGATTATTGATTTGGTTGTATACCAACTTCATATCTGCATCGAGATTCGCTTCAAAATCCAAAAACGAAACGGTAAAATCTTTGGAAATAAGAGTAGTATCAGCCTGGGTATAATAAATTCTTCCTACAACAGATTCATATTTTGGTTCATATTTTTTGAGATAGGGTTCATTACACAAAAAGTCTTTATCGTTGTCTTTGGTTCCATCTTGATCACTATCAAATGCAACATCGGTATCTACATAACAAACCGCTCTAGAATTATCATATTTTATATAGAACAAAATACTATTATCGAGATTTTTTCCAACAAAGAAATCTATAGCGCCACTAGAAAGTGATACCTTTGGGATAGAAAGTATATGGAAATCACCAAGATTTGCAGCACCTGTAGCAAGCGTAATAGCTCGTTTTTTATTGGCCATATTAGCATAGGTATCAGTCACATCCATAGAGATAAAATACTTCCCAAAATCAGGATACGTAACTGAAAACGCATCACCACTCGTGAATAAGAATCACGAAGTATTTTTACAATTTTTTATATCCAAACAAATAGCTTTGTTGGCTATAGTACCGATACTTACATCTCTAAATATAGTCAATTTTTCAAAACTATCAGACAAAAGCATTGGTTTAAGTCCATTTTTTACTACAATATTTCATCAAATACCGATTCACTTATATCATCTATATATCACCGCTACTCTTGGCTTATATCCAAGCTCATTAGGTTCCGTATAAATATGTTTTACACGATCAGATTTTGTAGTCAAATCCCAAGTTCCATCGCCATCAAAATCATATTGGATAGTTCTCTCTCTCACAAAATCAGGTCTATCAGAGACTATTTTTGAAACCACATCAAAAGTCACTTCATCACCAATTTCTACCGTAGTAAGATCAGATTTTAAAGTAACAAGTGGTATATCAGGTTTGCTTGCATCAGGTGGAAAAAACACCAACGGACCATTACCAATAATATCTTCATTACTTTGTTGTCATTCATCATTATCATACATCGTTACGCCAAACATAAACTCACCAGGAATTCTTGCAAGCGAAAAGAACACATAAGGAATATTACCGGGAGTTATTTTTGTTTCTATAGTTCTTGTTGGATCATCTTTATAATAATAATACCATTTATAATAAGAAATAAATCCATCGGGATCGACAGGAGCAGTAGCACTTACCTTTACAATCAACGGATCAAAGGTATCATTGAAAATATCTTTAGCATTATTTTCAGAAAACCCTACTCCAACCTCATTTCCATATTGAGGAAAAAACAATACAACATTATCAAGTTTTGGTAACGCATTAACTATTTTAAAATAAATTCTGGTGGTATCACTCTTGGAGATAGTGGTATCTTCGGCAGTGAGATCAATATAGGTACATCACAGTTCATTGAATCTATATTTAAAGGTAGATTGCTTAAATATTTCATCATTTTTTGGCTGGAAGAAAAATTGAAGTCATAATTTTTCTCACTTAGTATTTACGGACAATGTTGGATCCACAGTGAAATCTTGATACCTATCAAGCCTATATGCAGCTACCGTTCCACTTCATGAAACATCAGGACATTCATCGTTTTGCGTCTGGATATTTGATTCCTTATCTATAACAGTAAATCCAACAACAGGATACGTTTTTTCTCAGACAAAAACGGTTTTGCTAATTTCATTTTCCATACCATCAGCTCAGCTCACTTTGAGAACAACGGTATATACTCACGATTTTTTGTAGGTATGAGATATTTTATCTGTCTGAACGGTTCTTGTATCTTTGTCAGCAAAATCCCATTGATAATTTACAATAGGCTGATTGGATTTTACCAAAAAGTTCATAGGATTCCCCCATGGTGTAGCAAGAGGCACAGCGAATATTTCAGGTCTAAGAATAGATTTTACTTCTATTTCTTTTTCTATTTCAGCAACCTTTCCATAATCATCTCTTACCGTAAGTTTTATTTTTTGTTTTCCAACACTATTAAATTGGACTTTTATTTTTTCATTAGCATTTTCTGTAGAAACAATGGCTGTTTTAGCAGGATCAGAAAATGTTCGTTCATACGACAAATTATCATACCCATTAGTTTTGTCCACATCAGAACTTACTGATGCATCAAAAATAAATTCAGAAGGATTTTTCCATGTATTGCTAGGAGCAATCGTAAACTGAGGAATAGGATCTGTAGACTCTACATATACAGAAAGCGAATCAATATTAAGCTGACCAAGTTCATCCTCTACCGTCAATTTTACTGTATATACTCCAGGTTTTTTAAATTGTTGCTTGATGGATTTTCATTGGAAAGTATCAGTTTTTATTCCGTTTTGATCAAAAACATCTCGAGTAAATAATTTTAGACTTGATACAATAGAATACGAAGGACTAGCATCAAAAGCATAAGTAATCGAAGTATTTCCTACGTCTGGCATTTGTTTAATTATAGCCACAGGATCAGAAACAAGCACATAATAATTTTCCGTAATCGTATTAGCTTCATTATCCACCGTAGTAATAGCCAATTTATATTCTCACTGACCAGGCAAAACCAATCTCATTACTGCTGGTTTTCCATCACCATCTTTGGAAAAACTAAATCCATCTTTGGAAGTCACCGTTCGATTGTGAGAAATAATTTGTCTTCATCACATAGGCAACGTAGCAGATCCATCAAAAATAATACCTTTTTCTGCCTCTTGGATTCACAATTTGATTTTTCCATCTTTGGTAAGCTTTTGCCCATTGGCATAAATTACTATATTTGCCGTTTTTGGTAACACATCAATAGACAGTGTTTTTTCTCCATCAAAAATACCATCACTTACCTTATTTGAGCTTCTTACGGTCAAATGTACCTGATAAGTTCCTGGTGTAGGAAAGGTGGTATTGACTACTGGTCAAACACCGATGGTAGTATCTTTACCATCCATATCTCTATAATATCGATAATAATTTTTTGTAGGAATAGTATCATTTGACGGATCAGTACTTGATCTTCCATCAAAAGTAACCGTCAATGGAGCTGGTCATGACTGAGGAGAAACTTTGGCGTTGGCCACTACCGTATATTTAGTATTTACCTTTTTTATAATATCAGTAAACGGTTTATAACAATTGGTCATAAAAGAAGAAAGTTTGGATTGATAATCTGTCGTTGTATAATTTGACAATCCCTGAGCAAGAGAAGAACACTGATCATAAATAACTTTAAATGCATAATCCTGAGGAAACTTGGGAAAAACCGTTTGAAAACTCGCACTAAGCTCAGAAAAAACACTTTGAGGGACAGGAGTTCATGTTTTTGTCGCAGAATCAATTTTAACAAAAAATCAGAGAATTTTTTTATAATCTTCGCTAATTTCATAATTTGCTATATAATCATTGGGAATTGTTGCATTAATTTTCCCTAGAAAAAAGAGCGCAAAAAGTGCTACAATCATCAAGAAAACTTTGGAAATAGTCTTTGAAAACAACGATCTCATGCATATAGATAAGATACTAAATACAACAAAAGCTTTGCCAAAATATGGCATATAAAAAATATATAGTGATTTTACCCGCATTTGCAAAAAAAAATGATAAGAAAATAGCGTTTGAAAAAGCAAAGAAAATAAGTACAACACTATCACTTTTAGACTATATCATAAAATCATGAAAACAAGAAAATTACTTATTACAACTCTTATATGAGTAAGTACATTATGACTGATGTGATGCGGTCAAAAAACACCACAACCACAATCCACAGAAACTCAACCAACTACCCTTTTATCTTCTACTTCATGAACCATGTGTGCAAATGCCGTCAAAGATTATTTAAACAAAGCTGATATGAAATGACAATCAGGTAAACAAGTCAAAAAATGACACAACATTACTGTCCATTACATAGGAAGATTAGATGATGGAACAGTCTTTGACACAAGCGTAGAAGAAGTAGCAAAAGCTTGTGGAAAATATATGTCAGGAAGAAATTATGACGAAGGATTAACTTTCGCTGTAGGAGCTGGACAAATGATTGCAGGATTTGATAAAGCTGTAGAATGAATGAATATCGGACAAACAAAAACTATCCATATCGAAGCAAAAGAAGCCTATGGAGAACGAAGTGAAAAAAATATCGTCAAAGTTCCTCGTGATCAAATTCCCGATGCAGACAAAATCCAAAAAGGAATGAAACTCGCATCATCATATGGACAAACATTCACCGTCTACGCTATCGATGACAAAGAAATCACTCTCGATGCCAACCACGAATTGGCAGGAAAAAAATTGATCTTTGATATCACCATCAAAAGCATCCAGGAATAATTTTTATTGATTTTTTATAAAAAATGATTCACAAGAACAAACCAGAAAACTTTAGTCCTAAATTTGAAGTCGTGAGTTGTTTTGTAGAACATAATGATGAAATATTGCTCTTACTAAGACAAGACCATAAGCCAGAACCAAACACCTACGGTGTCCCCGCAGGGAAAGTCGACGAAGGAGAAACACCAATACAAGCGATAGAAAGAGAAGTTCGAGAGGAGACAGGAATCAAACTGACAGATCCAACACATTTTGAAAAACTCTATGTAAAATATCCTGATTATGATTTCACGTACCACATATTTCACAAGAGATTTGATCAAGAACCAACCATCACAATCAACCCCAACGAACATAAAGGACATAAACGAATCCACCCCAAAAAAGCATTGGAACTAGATCTTATCGAAGACGAAGACGCATGTATCAAATTATTTTACGGAGAATAATCACTAAAGAGGTTTGAGCAATCAGCCTCTTTTTTTTATATAAAAATATGGTTTGACTTTTAGGAGATTTTATATATATTATCTTTTAAGTAAATAAAACAATAAACCTTAAAAAACAAAAACATGAATATCTATTTTGAAAAAATCCAAAAATCATTTTATCTTCTAGATCAAGCAGGAACAAAACAATCGTCTTTCATGAAAGCTTTGGAATATATGCAAAAAATTGCTAACAAAAGCGAATATGAGGTAGAAAATTGTTTCATCATTACGGACAAATATGGAGATATTATAATAATGATGACATCCATCGAAGATGCTAGCTTAACAATAACAGCCAATGATAATGGAATCTCATACATCGGTAAAGGACCAAAAAAAGAAGACGAAATCCAGGCAATAAACACTGCTAGCTATTCTGTGAGCGATGAAATATTTGAATGGATCAAAAGAAACAGAAAATAAAATATAAACAATCTAAAACAAAATAAGATGGGAAAAATTAAAAAGCTACTTATCCATGAATTCATTTTTGGACTAAATAATAAACAAGACGAAGAAATAAAATTCAGATCAGAAGGACATATTCTTCTAGAATACTGTAAAATTATTCCTTTTATAAATGAAAATGGAGAAAAAAAATTACAAGTAAATATCGCCGAAGAAAAAGACGAAAAAGAAATAAGACAAAAATGTACAATACAGATAGCTTTCGAATCAAACGAAGAAAATCCAAACATTTTATCTTATTTAAATGATTTTCTAGATGTTTTATTTTATGATCTTTATACCAACAACGAAGATGGTCGTTTAGAACAATGGCACATTCTTGTACGGGATGATGAAGAAGAAGAATAAAAACTAAAATCCCACCACAAAGAGACTGGATTTTCCATGCCTCTTTTTTTATAAAAGAAAAAAGGCAATTAGTAATCGCCCCTACAATAGCCCACTCCAGCAATACCATCGTTGTTAGTTGTTAGTTATTAGTTGTTCACTAAACTCAAGTATTCCAGCCAATCCGATCATCGCTGCATTGTCCATAGAATACACTTTTTTCATCGGTCTGAGACAGACCATTTTTTTTTGTTGTTGTCATTTCATTTCTAATTTCTCATCTATCATTTCTAATTGTGTATTTAAGTATTCTCGCAAACGGTCATTGCACGATACTCCTCCAGCCAATCATAAGGTCTTTGCACCAAAAGCAATTCCTGCTCTGACTAATTTTTTGATCATCACTTCGACAACCGCTTCTTGGAATTCATACGCGATATCACAGACCAGCTCTTCCGTCAAGGAAATTCATTTTTTTTCTAATTGCTTCAAGAGAAAAGAAACCTGACTTTTCATTCACGAAAAACTGAATTCAAAATTATCCTTGGAAAGAAAGATGCGTTTGAATTCTACGTCAGAATTATGTTTTCCTTGCAAAGCTTTTTCTCCTATCCACTGTCCTCCAGGATAAGGACCACCTAACATTCTTGCAACCTTATCAAAACACTCACCTGCTGCATCATCCAAGGTATACCCTACTCTAGCAATGGTATATCATCAAAACGAATGAAAAGAAATACCATCATTATTAGTTGTTAATTGTTCACTGGTAGTTGAATTTACAACGTAAATATCGTTGTGTCCACCACTTGCCGTCAAAACAACCAATGGAAACTGAATATCATTCACATTTCTCTCGAGCAACAACGAAAATAAATGTCCATATACATGGTTAACTTGAACCAATGGCTTATTAAAATACGTAGAAAATAAAGCAGCAACAGCCTTACCAACAACTAACGATCCAGGAAGTCAGGGATGCGTCGTCACACTAATAAAATCCACATCTTTGATTTTTTCCAAACCAATATTTTTGATAACTTCCAAAATTTTTTCAGAATGAAGTCTAGAAGCAAATTCTGGAACCACTCACCCATATTTTTGGTGATCATCTATCTGAGAATATGCCAACAGTGAATCAACAGTAAATATCTGTCCATCAAAGTCTACAATACCCACAGAAGTATCGTCACAACTAGTTTCTATCGCCAAAGTCTTCATATATACAATTAGTCAGTAAAATTTGCTTTTTTTTGCATTTAGGGATATACTATATATATCTGATTTACTTTTTAAAGAAAAAATATGGAAATCCAAAGCGAAAAAAAACAAACAGCAAAAAAGACAAAACAAGCAATAATTTCATCACAAGATGGAACATATAAGCATCTCGATGAAAAAATTCTCACCGGAAAAAACACATTTTCAGCTATCAAAAAAACAAAAAACACTATCAAAGATACCTTGGAGCAGAAACCAGCAAAAAAGCAAA
>CAZKEK010000007.1:0-7398 GCA_964551805.1 uncultured Candidatus Peribacteria bacterium | reverse complement strand
TTGGGAAAGTACTTTTTCTCAATTTCAAAGATGCAAAAGAAAATAGCATTGTAGCAAACAAATATCTCTACGAGCTAACAAAAGACTATATAAAAGACAATGAAATATACGATGGACTCTACAAAATAGAAGTCATCAAAAAAGAAAAAGAGGGAATAGTTTGTAGAATATATGGAGGAAAATTTATGAAAACATTTTTGATAAGCAACGAAAAAATCCTAAAAAAAAGAGGAAAACAAGATACATTAAAAGGTAATTTTCTTATGGAAATAGAAGGAAAAGATAGCGTGATTATCGATAAGAAATGAGAAAAAATAGAAATCGTACATCCCGATGATATCGTAGATGAAATCAGAAAATTTGTTTCCAAAAAAGATAATGACGGGAAAAAATCAGCAAAAATACAAACAGCTATGAATTTTTTCAACGACGCCAAAAACAAGCTTTCAGAAGAATATCTCAATGATTATATAAAATTTATTCACGAAGAACAAGAAAAAAACAAAAAAGATGAAAAAACAATACTCAAGGAGATACTCCATGAAGAAGAATTTTATGCACATGAAAACAATGATATCGACAAATGAGCAGTAAAATTATTGCTTGATAAATTTTGACCAAAAGAAAAAAAATGATTTGCCATTATAGATCATGACAAAGTACAAGAAAAAACGAGAGGAATATTCTACGATGTAGGAGGAACGGCCAACGGAATAAAAATACAAAAAAACAACGAAGGAACAAAAGTAGTACTCAGTGAACATACAGATGAATCTGACAAAGCACTATTGAGTAATAGACCAAGTTCTACCACTCAAATGGTATTTACCTTATGTAAAAGACTCTGAACTATAGAAGAAAAAGACCTTCCACAAGTAGAAAGATTTGTAAATTTCATCAATACCGTAGATAGTATGTTTTACCAGATAACAAGTATAGACTATCCAAACAATTATCAAACATTGATAGGACTGCACCGTAGCGTTCATATTTATGATATTTTTGAATATTTCAAAAACCCAGGCAATACGGGATTTGAAAAACTCCCAGAACATTTTATGAGAAGAGTACAAACCATAAACAAACAAGGAAAAAAAGAAACAAGAACGCTTTGGGAACTAAGCCAAACACACAAAACAAGAATAGCATGAAATATAGAAAAATTTGAAAAATTAGAAGAAAAAAATAACGTACTCGAATACAAAAATCAAAAATTTATCGTAGATATTTCCGCAGAAGAAAGAGAACAAATCAAAGATGGTCCACAAACTGCAGGATATAAAAAATATGGATATTTTAGTATCAAACAAAAAAAAGGAAACATATATATCTATAGTCCAAAAAAACTTCCTCCGATGATAGAATGATTTCATACCGAAGGAGACAATCATTTTCTTATTCTCAACAATCCAACACAAGAGGAGAGCAAAAAAATTCTCAATATCTTTTCGACACAAAACAAAAAGATTGAAGAGGAAATAATGAGTCGTATACAAAATATTGAAGAAAATAGAAAAGATATAAAAGAGATAGACAAGGAAAACATCAGTATACGCTGCAAAAAACTATTACAAGAAATACCAAACAAAGATATAAAAATAGGAAAAAATATCTCTGAATCATCAACAACGTGAGTGGAAAAAATATCTTCGTAAATATTACTCCGACGATAACAGGAGTGATAAGAAAAGAAACAAAAGAAAAAACACTTACTAAGGGAGAAATCATCAACGTAAAAATAAAGAGTATGAGGGAAGAAAATGGAAAATTACGTTTAGATTTAGAACAAACAAACTAATATACTATATCAGAAACAACATCCGTATCCACAGTTAATCCACGACCCATCTTTTTGAGTAATGGCAAAGAAATAAGTGCAACCAATCCATTAAGAAGAATAGCTATTACAAAAAATGTAAGATACGTCATATGGACATAAGAAGTTATTCATCGTCCCGCCAAAGCAAATCATCACATAATCAAAAATATTTTGATAAATACAGAAATATTGAGAATAGGAGAAACTTTCATACGAAATCATGTAATAATAGCTCAAGAAGTGAATAAAATTTCCATAAGCATTTGAGTAACTACTGCTCACAAAAGTCACCACCCAAGGGTAAATGATCGAGCAGGAATAGTATACAATCACACAAAGATTCATACAAAAACTCACAAGCCATTTACCAAAAGAAGAACATTTTGTTTTCCTGTAGCTACAAAAACATAATTGTAGACCTGTTTGATAAAACTAAAAATAAGCACGATACCCAAAAACGGCAGCAGCTGATTTGATCACCAATGTGTTATAGAATCTCGACTTCCCATAAAGCTATTATCTGAAGTTACTCTAATAACCCAATCAGCAAACACACAAAAATTAACTGCAAAAAGACCTCAAAACCAAAGCATAAGACTAAGTAAGCTACCAAGACTTTTACGTTTATGAAGATCTGAATATGTAGATATATTATGGAGAAGACTATTTCACAAGGCCGAAGGAATGATAAGCAAAATTTCTATCAATCCCAAAGAAAGTCATCGCAATCACGAATAATTTACTCCAGACATAGTAGGATAAAACCATGTCAGAAAAAGTAATGGCAATAAGGTATGGAAACTACTAAGATAATAAGATACACCGTAATTTCGGTTTGTTTTTATAGTATTTCAGATAAATTTCCAATCCCAAATAATTTTGAGTGGCAATATCCTCCTCGATCTAATTCAGATTTCAATATTTTGTCAGATTCAACTTCACACTACGGAGAACAATACGAGGCAAAATGCTATGACACCGACCGTGGTTGGTCAAGACATAAAATCTACATGTTTGAAAAGCAAATATACCACGGGAAGTAAGATTACAAGTTGGCTTAATCTTGCAGTAATAAGTGTAATACTCAATTTTTCCATTTTCCAAAAAATCTGTAATGGCAACTGTTGAATTCCTGCAAACATAAAACTTGCAGAAAACAAAAGACCAAAAGGCAATCACCAAAGATAATAAGGATTAGCTCTATAACTAGGAATCATATATGCTATACCAATAGCAAGTGCATAAATCACGACCATAGTTACAATTCTTGTCGCGACAAATTTTCCATATTCTGATTTTAATTCAGTATTGTCAGGATCATTTTTACATTTTTCTTTCAGCTCACCTAGCCTTTTGACAGCAAGCACATACAGACCAAGATCTGCCAAAGCTGTTCGAAAAGCAAAATATTTAAGGATAGAATTATAATCACCATATCTTAGTGATCATAAATACGATGCCATAATTTTGGTTGTAACAAACCCAAAAACAGCACTAATTATCCTGGACATCAACTGCCAAGCCGCATCTTTAATAACTAATTTATGTGATGATACCATAATAAATTTTAAATTTTAAATTCTAAACACGCTCCTTTTACGTCATTCCGGCGATAAGAAATTGCAGCCGGAATCTATACAATGCAAACTTGCTTATCACAAGCAAACTAAATTCCCACTGGAGTTTATACCACAAACAATGCGGGACGGGAATGACGTACGAATGTTTTCTATTTTCTATTTTCTATTTTCTGAATTCTGAATTCTGCATTCTTTTACAGTTTTATCTTTCTAGAAAGTTTTTCAAATGATGTTTGGTGAAAATCCTCAAGCATAGGTAAATGACCATCTAGTGCTAAAAGAAAAGATTGTATATGTTCCAAAGAATCATCAAAGGTATAAATAAGATGCGATTTTGGGGTAACAAAAACGATATTTTTAACCTCTTGCGATTTTGCATATACTTCTACAACATATCCAACAAATGAGCTTCGTGGATAACTTTTGTTTCCTATAATCACATGTGTACTATCAATAGTAGCCTTAATTACCTGATTGTTGGTAGTAGAATAATAAAAATATCCTCACAACAAAAAGAAAATTAAAACAGCACCCACAACATTATCATTGAGAATAGAAAGCAAAAACACACTCGCAAAAATCACTCAAAATATCAGATACCATAATTTATTTCTCTGGAATTTTTCTCCATTGTAGACTAATACACTCATAGAAAAATATATAAAAATAAAATCTCTACTATATTACTCGCTTGACGGAGATATTCAAGCAAAAATATGCTCTATATTTTCCCAAGTCAACTCCTCCAATCTCTTTTTCTTTAACGCTTCAGGAATCTCAATTTTCATCATTTTATCGCGACCACCGGGAGCGTTTATCGCTGAACGTTTGTGAAGCATAGTCTGAATCGCTCCCAAAGTTTTCCTACTAAACGGCGCAAACAACTCCAAAAATTCGACAAATTTGTCTCGTTCAATTCTGCACTCTGCATTCTTAATTCTGAATTCTAGTAAGCAGCTTTTTACTTTTGGTGCAGGCTTAAAACATTTTGCAGGCACTCATTTGAGATAAGTAACTTCATAAGCAAAATTAAGCAACCATCGAAGATATGATTTTTTATCTGCATCGCTTTTAATTTTTTGACCAACCTCATCTTGCACCATAAATATTCATCAAGCAAAATCAGATTTTCAATATCAGAAAAATTTCCTAAGAATAGGAGAAGTTATGTAGTAAGGAAGATTTCCCACGACTAAAGTCTGTGAAGAATATATTTTTTTGTCAGAAAGGATTTTTTCGACATCCACTTCTAATACATCTCACGAGATTATTTCTAAATTATTTTGTTTGGTTTCTCAATTCTGAATTCTAAATTCTAAACTCTGAATTAATTCTTCGTCTTTATCTATTACAAAAAAATGGGAAGAAATATGCTGAATCAATTTGGTGATAGATCACTTTCCAGGGCCAATCTCTATCAACGCATCACCTCCAATTTCTTGATACAATGACAAAATTTTGTCAGCAATATAATGTCTAACCTTGGTATCGATAAGAAAATTTTGTCATAAATATGTTCACATAATGGAAACGCAATAAAAATCAGTATATGTATATATGGTAGTTTTTTGACTACAAACTGCAAACAAAAAAAAGGTCTCTGAAAAATTATCAGAGACCTTTTATAGGAAATAAATTAAAAAAAATTAAATAATAATTTTTTCTTTTTCTTTTTTTTGTGACATAACTTGTTCTGGTTGGTATTTTTTTACAAAAGAACAAATTCTATCAGAAATAGAGTTTAATTCATGCTTAGTAAATTTTTTACCACCAAGAACCTCTTTAAGTTCAGTTTTTTTTTGATTTAAGATAGGATTTAAGGATACTAAGGTTTGCCATGAATGATCAGATTGAGGAACAATAATTTGATTTGAATCCAATTCATGTTGGATTTTCCACACCAAATTTTGTGCACAATCAGATAAACCAATTATGGAAACTTGTGGCAATTTGTTTGAAATAGCTTTTTCATTAGCCTTTCTCTTAGCTTTTTTCTTAGAACCGCTTCCAATTCTTTGTAATAATGTTTTTTTCATTTTTTTGTTTTTTGTTTTTTTTACAAAAAGTGTTTTAAGGAAAAGGCAATAAAAGTCAACATATTGTAACAAGTTTAAAAACAACAAAAAAAAGCCAGGATGATGAGTCCCGACCTCGTAAAATTCAGAATTATTATTTTTTTATTTTTTCAAAAAGAATTCCAGTGTTTTTTCATGTGAGACGCAATAAAAAACTGAAATGAAATAAGGTTTTTACGACACATAGTGTACATTTTTAGCGTATAAGTTCAAATACAAAAAAGATTGACTTTTATAAATAGAAGTATATAGTATAAAAAGTAATTATATCATTATAAATGAATATGAAAAAAGCAATGAAAATTGATGAACTAAGAAATAAGTCCAAAGAAATAGATAACACTATCGAGGCTCTTACTGAAGAAATCAATAGATGATTAATACTTATTATCTTGGAAGAACCAAGAATAGAAAAAGTATCTATTTTTTGTTTCAACAAATCGGGAAGTAATAATATGTATGATGTACAAATACATTGACCATATTCAGCATTAAATAAGAAAATAGGATATCACTGATTTTCAGAAGCGACTATCAAAGCCGTTATAAAAAATTTTAAAGATATATGACACAATATTAAAAATACATGAAAATTTTCTAAATTTGGTGGTGGTAGTTTTGAAATATTTTTATGAGAAGAAAAAAAGAATTAAAATTAAAAAACGCCAGGAATTTTTGTCCCAGCGTTTTTTTTATTTGAGACGCAATAAAAAGCTGAAATGGAGTTTTTTATGACACATAATTTATGTTTTTGACGTATAATTTCAAATACAAAAAAGATTGACTCTTACAACAAAATATATATACACATATTAATTAACAAAAATTAATTTAAACCATACAATTATGCCATTAGTAGAAGTATTAGGCGTTCCACGAATGTTCAAATGGCGCCGCAGAAAATTTAAAGCAGCAGTAAGGGAAGCAGTAGCTGCTATCCCCGAAATGAAATTACGAAAAGACGAGGTTTCGGTTCTCACCTTCAGAGAAGTTGGTGGATACGATGGAGAAATCCACGTACGATTCACTTTTTATGAGACAGAAAACCGCACTCCTAAAGTACGAGAAAACCTCGCCAAGGAAATCGCTAAAGTAGTAAAAAAATGGTTTCCAAAAAGCAATTTGATTGAGGCATGGGGAACGCCATTTTGCAAAGAAAATGGTTTCTATTCTATCGAACATCAAGGAGCGTGCTTTTAATTACTCTTATCACAACAACAAAAAACGCCAGGAATTTTTGTCCCAGCGTTTTTTTTATTTTTTCAAAATAAATTCATTCATTGTCAGTTATTCACTATTAATTTTTCACTAATTTTTAAGCGCTGCGTGAGCTGCTGCCAATCTAGCGATAGGCACTCTAAATGGTGAACAACTTACATAATTCAAACCAGCTTTGTGACAGAAATAAATTGATTCTGGATCTCCTCCATGTTCTCCACAGATTCCAAGCTTGATGTCAGGTCTTGTTTTTCTTCCTTTTTCGATAGCCATTTGTACAAGTTGTCCAACTCCTTCTGCATCCAATGTTTGGAATGGATCTTTTTCAAAAATATCTTTATTTACATATTCTTTGATGAATGAACCAGCATCATCTCTAGAGAATCCAAGTGTCATTTGCGTAAGATCGTTTGTCCCAAATGAAAAGAATTCTGCACTTTCAGCAACTTTGTCTGCAGTTACCGCTCCTCTTGGTACTTCTATCATAGTTCCAAGTTTGTAATCTACGTGTGTTTCATATTTATCCATAGTTTCTTGAGCAACTCTTCTTACAATTTCTGCATTGAAATCAAATTCAGCTTTGAATCCTACCAATGGAATCATAATTTCTGGTTTCACATCGATTCCAGCTTTTTTAAGTTCACATGCAGCGGAAATTACTGCTTCTGTTTGCATTTCTGCAATTTCAGGATACGTAACAACCAAT
>CAZKEK010000006.1:2302-18034 GCA_964551805.1 uncultured Candidatus Peribacteria bacterium | reverse complement strand
ATGTAGGATTTTTTGCTATCGTGGCAATCCTCTTTCCTCAGTACATACATAGCAATTTGTTTTGGTGATTAATTATTGGTTCGTTACCTATTGTGATTTTTGAGCTTTTTGAAGAGCTGAGCTATCTTGGTAAAATATCATGGAAAATACATCCAGCATTGAGATTGATTGGACATGTGGCAGGCGCATTATTGGCAGTTTGGATAGGTAATATCGGAGCACAAGAATTTGTTGTTAGTGGACATATATTTGTGATTCCTCAGTGGTTTGTGGCGATTGGATTTGTCGCGTGGTCTATTCTTTGTATCAATGCTATCAACCGATTTGATGGAATTTATGCACAAGCAAGTGGTGTTTCATGAATATGATTTCTTACTATATTTTTATTGATTCAGTTTGTCGTGTTTAAACACTATATCAACTTTACCGAAACAAATATGCAGATATTATTGTTTGTCAAAAACATGTCATTTGTTTTGTTTTGTATCAGTCTCGTAGCTGCCGTCGTGGAATATAAACCATTGGGATTGGTCAGAGATGTGGGAATAATGTTTTTTGGGTTTAGTTTGGCATATTTATCCGTGATAGGGGGAGCTAAAATAGGAACACTGATCGTAGCGTTGTCATTGGTCATCTTCGACGCGATATGGGTCTGATTATGGAGAATTTTTGTCATGAAAAAAAGTCCCCTCAAAGGCGACTATACACATTTACATCATAGATTGCTTGGGCTCTGACGAAACAGAAAAGAAATTAGGGCGTTTGTGTGGATTCGATCCATCATTATGATGATATTTATTCTGATCCAATGAACGGACAGATTGAACAAGATCGTTATTTTTACGGTCATGGCAATTGTGTTTTTCGGTATCAACTACTATCTCTTTCTCGTTAAAAAAATGCCGTGTGGCTTGGAAATAAAGAAATAATATTAGTCTGTTTTCACTTTTCGATTTCTATGTTTTGGATCTGGTTTTCAAAATTTCAGTACCACTATATCAGCTACTACATAAATTCCAATTTCTTGATACTCTGTACTTAGCATTGTTTTTTTGTGTGAATGAGAAATATTAGTCATCATTATAAGTTCTTCTATGGTTTTGGCTCCTACACATATATTTTCACTTACAGTCACACTTCCATATCCTGCATCCAAAACTCTCTCCAAGATACTTCTTGCTTTTCCATTGGCTAAAAATTGCCAATGAACATCTTGGATTTGATTACCATTGGGATCATAATATTCTTTTTTATGATTATACAAAAACTGAGCATGTTCTTGTGCTGCTGTTTGCAGATGCTCATTTATCTTTAAACTATCTGCTCATACTTTTGCTCTTTCTTTATTAATAGCCAACAAAAGATTTTTTTTGATAATTTCTACTCATTCTATTGGTCAATATTTTGTTATTATACTAGAAAATGGCTGTTTAATGATATGATCGTAATCATTGACCAAAACTTCTACTGTTTGTTTTTTTGTATTTTGGATATGTTTTTTTTGGGCAAGTCATTGGCTAGCACCGCCCAAAAGCATTCATGCCATGACTAATACTTGGATTGTTTTTTTCATACTAAATAACTCACAATAAAACTATGGCTGAAGTGTTTCACTCGCTTTATTATGTATTTCTTCTAATGGTGGTTTTATATTTTGTAATTTGTCTCTAATATCTGTACTTGATCCAGATTTTGCATTTAATGATGAAAAATCTACAGACCCTAAAATAATTTTTTGTCCTGGTATAGCTTTTGGTTCTACCGACTCTACGGTACTTGTTTTTATAGCATTGTTAGCATCTACTCCCGTTGTCGTAGTTGTCGTAACTGTTTCTTGTGTAGAATATCTCACAGATACTGATGGACTCATAATATAATTTGTCGCATTTTCATAAGATTTTCATGTAGTACCCTGTGGTCAAACTGTTCGTTTTCCATACTCTATAATTGGTTTATTCCCAAATCAAACCTTTTCTGTTACTAATCATGTAAACCACTGATCTTTTGTAGTTCATCATCCATTTGGCACTCATTTTACCAATAGATACGTCTCATAATTTTTTGTAAATCTTTCTTTTTTTTCTGTTATTGTTTTTGGATTATTTATTGTACTTATATCTTTTTCTCCTGTTTTTTTATTAAACAACACCGCTGCTCATCTATCTTTTCCGTCGATTGTAGGTTTTTCTACCTCAACACTTACTTTAGCACTTGGACTATTTATAAAGTTTTGAAAATCTTGCGATCATAATGTAGTTTTTAATTGCTCCAATACCTTCAATGCTCTCGCTTGAGCCAAAAGTGTATTTAAATATTTACTCATTTCTGGACTGTTTTTTGCTTCTTTTGGTACTGCAGGAACTTTAAAATTTTCTTGCATTTTTGGTCACAAATCTTTTAGTACACTAGCTCTTAGGCTAATATATGTTTTTTGAAGATTT
This sequence comes from uncultured Candidatus Peribacteria bacterium, assembly GCA_964551805.1. GTDB lineage: Bacteria > Patescibacteriota > Gracilibacteria > Absconditabacterales > Absconditicoccaceae > CAJBLF01. Next base: position 15,593 of record CAZKEK010000006.1, on the reverse strand, counting down.
GTGGCTGTTGGTCACAATACAAAATTGTTTGCATCTGAACGACCAATGATATTTACCGAAACGTTTCCATCTTTATTTTCTTTTATTTTTGTAGAAATAGCAGCAATAGATTCGCCTGAAATGAACTCTACAATACCCTTTTTTTGTCCTTCGTTATTTACATCAATATTTTGTTCTCCTGTTTTTTCTGTTTTTTGCACCGTAACAAATTCGTTTGGTTGAGAAATTGCTGTACTTGATGTAGCAACATTATTTTTGTTTATGGTTGTCTTATTTTCCATAACATGGTTTTTGATTTGATTTTGTTTTGCATCTATTTTCTTGTCTGTTCAGGGAACTGGAGATTTATCAATACTCCCCATAGTTTTTGTTTCTTTGGGCTGAAGCGTATTGGATTGCTCTACTTTATTACCTGTTTCTACTCAATTTCCCATAATAATATATTTTAAAGGTATAAAATGCTTAGATATTTTTGATTAATTCATCTACTTCTTGTTGTTCTACCACTCTTTCTTGAGCTTCTCTTTCGTGCATTTCTTTGAGCTTATCTTGGAGTGATGACAATATTTTTGCTTGATTACCTTCACTATATTGTGCTATCGCTTCTCACAATTCTAAAATATCTTGATAAATGGTTATCAAAAATGCTGAATCTATATTTTCTCAGGTCTTTATCATTTCATGTAAATCCAAAAATGTTTGATTCGGATTTTTCAATTCCGCAATCATCGCTATCAATTTTTCCTTTTGTTGTTGGAAGCTTAGCTTGCTAAACTCTTGTACTGCTGAGGTTATATCCATAGGTAATTTTTGTAAAATAAATTGGCATTAAAACAATTATACTCAAAAAAAAAATCCTGTCAAATTTTGAAGGATTTTTATGTATTGGAAAGGCTAGTATGTCTCTTCTTTTTATTACTATATTATTTCCCGTAATATTAATATATTATATTTTTGCGGGTCTTCAAAAATTCATTACTCGCATTCTATTTTTTATAGTTATACCTGATCATACTTGTGTATATTTGGGATTTAATATCACAGATTTATGAGTAGGAGAGCTCATCCATCCAGCTACAGCTGCTTTAATTGTTGTGACATTATAAATAATATTTTCTCATGTTCATGTATTTTTATATCATGTATTTTCTATTCTTTGATATAATTCAATAACATTGTTGCCTATATATTGTATATGTGGATCATGCAAAACATTCCCATCATCATCATAATACCGACTATTATTGTTTTCTAAAAATGTTGCATACGATTGTGCAGCATTTGTCAAACAAGCTTCTTCTACCAATTTTGGTAATTTTTCTTTTGCTCTTTGCTTGTTAATTTCTATTAATAGGTGTTTTCTTATAATCTCTATTCCTTCTTTTGGACCATATTTTTGAACGATATTTTCTATAGGCTCTTCGATAATAGCATTATGATTTTCTAACAAAATTCCTACCGTTTCTTTTTGGGCAGTAGCTATTTTTATATTTGTTTGTGAGATACCGCTATGTATACCTCAGATCAACATTGAATTAAGAATAATATTTTTTATTATATTTTTCATAATTTATTATCACTTAGTATAGCTAAAACCAGGAGCATTATTTTTTACCCTATTTTTTTTACAGGTGTTGGGGTTGCGGTTATAACATAATCAGAAATAGTAATTTTTGCTCATTTTTCACTTCCTTTTGGTGTTGCTTCAAATGAAGGATTTATTTTTATTTTTCCACGTTCTACCATTTTTATAAAATCAGGATTATCTTGTGATGCAGCAATAATAGTAGATATAAACCTATTCATAATCAATAACTTTTGAGCTTTGTTTTGGATATCTATTTCTTTTTTTTCTGTTATTGGGTTTCACTCTTTATCTTTAATTACACTACTGAAAACACTTGTCATAAGATCTATTTTTTTTTTAAAATTAGTAACTACATCTTTTAGTTTTTGTGAAGATAAACTATTTAATAATGTAGTATACCCTGGTATGTTTTTTTTATCTTTTGTATAACCATCTGTATATTTTTGGACATTTGAAGCATCATGTAAAGTATCATCTGCTTGTACTTTTATATTCATATTTATACTATTAATAGCAGTTCGTTTTGCCGTCTCTAAAACTTCTTTAGTTAAGTTTCTGACATTATCACCATCTACTCAATATTCTCACAATTGATTATTTACCTCTGCATTACCCTTTCAAAATTCTTTTCAGCTAATAGTTGGAGTACCAATATGACCATTATCTACTGTTGCTGCAAAGGCTATTTCATCATAACTTACTAAGGGTTTTCCATTTTCATCCATTTTTGTGGTTCAATCATTATTTGTGATTGGGCTTCAATTTGATTGTGTGTTTATACTAATATCCCAGTCTTTATATCTAGCTGGAATAATAACCTTAGTTCATTGTATAGTAATATCATTAAGCTTTGGATTTTTTTGTAATGTAATGACACCATTTAAATACGTACCATCTATGGTATATTGTTGGCTTTCTTTTTTGAAGGTAAGTGCCATTTTTCATCAACTATTTTTGAGATTTGTATTTTCTCCAAATGCATTAATTTTTATAATCATGGGATTGTCTTGTTGTAGACCAAATATCACCTTATTATTTGTTTCTGATATTTTATCTCCATATTCAAAAGCCCACCTTCCCACATTACTTTGCCCATTTATTCATTTTGTACCACTTCCATCTCCTGTTGCTAGTATTTGTGGTATTGGCATAATACCAGGTATTTTTTTTGCTGCATAAATATCAATAATTGTTGTTCTTCTTAAATTTATCATTTCATTTTTTAACTTTTTTATATCAGGTAGTCTATCTTTTGTTATTGTTGAATTTTTTAATGCTAAATAATTAAACAATCATGACAAAGTTTTTACACTATATGTTTTTCCATCGGTAGCAGGATATGTAAATTCTGTTATTTGTATTGTATTTAAATATTTTGCTTCTGCATCTGTCATAGGCAATGCGCATCAGATTTGATATGCCTTATATGCACACTCTGATTTAGATTTTAACTTCAAAAAGTTATCCATCTCTGTTTGTCATATTTCTCATTTTCTTGATAATGACGCTTGATGAAATAATTCATCTGATGATGTAGAATTTTTTATTGTTTCTGATATTTTTTTTGCATTTTTTACTTTCTCTGCAGCATTTGCTCCATCTGTTTGATTAGGATTTTTTTTGATTGCTTCTGTTGTTTTTTTACCATTTTCTTTGGTTACTTCAGCTGGAGACTGCTTAATCTCTGTAGTTTTTTCTGGTCAATTTCCCATCATAATAAATTATTAATTAAAATTAATTTTTTATATTTTATTAATAATATCATCTAGATTTTCTTTTGCACGTTCTTCTGCTTCTCTCTCTTGAAGTTTCTTAATATATTCACCTATTTTAGCTGATTTTTCTATCTCTATATTTTTACTTGCCTCTTTTTTTTCTTCTCACAACCTTATTAAATCCTCATAGATATTTTCTAATAATGGTTCGTTTGAAGTTAATGTTGGTAATGTTTCATATATGTATTTAAAGTTTTGGTTTGTATCTTTGATTTCCTTTATCATATCAAAAACAATATCATATTTTTCTTGATAATTAAGTTGTTTAAATATATTAATTTGTTCCTGTACTGTAGTCATGTTTTATATATTATTATAAAATCGTTTTAATTATACTCAAAAAAAAAATCCTGTCAAATTTTTGACAACATATTCATACTTTTTTTTGGAACAAAAAAAGTCTCCTAACAAAATGCTAGAAGACTACAATATCGGCTGTAAAAACCCCTTTCAAAAAAATTTTTAATACCTTTTTACTGATTAAGAGAAACGCATTAAAACAAACAAAAATTTGGGGGAGATAAAAATCAACCGACGATTGTTTTATATACTATATATATTTTCCGACGGAAAGCAAGTGTTTTGTACTTTTTTATTTTTCTCTCTTAGAATCAAACTTTTACTTTATTTACGCCATAGTTCGTGCGAGTTGTTTTGTGAAAATATTTTTTATTCTTTTATTTGCAATTTTTATTTTTTTCTATAGAATATCACGCATAACATTATCGTGCTATCGAAGAATTCAGAATGCTGAATTCAAAATTCAGAAAATACTTTATTTATATACACTAAATAATGAATCAAACAATAACAGAAAGAAGCTTTGATTTTGCAGTAAAAATAAGCAAATATCAGCTCTATTTAAAAGAAAAAAAAATTATGAAGTAGCTTCTCAATTATTTAGATCTTGAACAAGCATCTGAGCCAATATTTCAGAAGCACAATCTTGAACTAGCAAAAATGACTTTATCAATAAAATGAACATAGCACTAAAAGAAGCTAGAGAAACTCTTTTCTGGCTAAAACTACTTGAGCAATGATTTGATGAAACCAACAAAGAACTACAAAAAGAATGTGAGGAAATAACTAAAATATTGGTTACTATTATAAAAAATACAAAAAATAATATGAAAAAATAAAAAATTCTGAACTCTGAATTTTAAATTCTAAATTATATATAATGGATTTTGATGTAAAAAAGAATTATTATGATATCCTATGAGTCAAAGAAGATGCATCTGCGGAAGAAATCAAAAAAGCTTTTAAAAAGGCTGCCGTCAAGCATCATCCCGACAGATGATGAGACAAGAAAAAGTTTCAAGAAATGAATGAAGCATATCAAGTTATTGGAGATGAAAAGAAAAAATCTCAATATGATGCCTATAGAAAATGAGGATTCGGAGCGTGATGATGAGGAGACTTCTGAGGGTTCGGATGATTCGGTGGTGGTGGTCAGTGAGGGTTTGATTTTGGAGATTTTGATATTGGTGACCTTATGTGAGGAATTTTTGGTGGTGGATTTGGATGATGATCCAGAGGAAAAAGTAGCCAATGAGGAGAAGATATTCAGGTGGCGATAGATATTAGTTTTGAAGAATCCTACACAGGAGTGACCAAAAAAATTGCTTATAGTAGAATGAAAAAAGTCGCTGGTGCGACAGAAAAAAAATGTGATGCCTGCAACGGTCATGGTAGTGTAGTCAAACAAATACAAACACCATTTGGTGTTATGCAAAGCCAGGTTGCTTGTCCTACCTGTGGTGGTAATTGACATACCTATACCAAAGATGGTAAGCCATTGGACAATGGAGGACTAGAAAAAATCAAAGAAACCTTGGAAGTAAAAATCCCTGCCGCAATCAAAACAGGATCATATATCAAATTTGCTAGCAAAGGTAATGACTCATCTAGTCATCATATTGGTGATCTCTACATTCAGATCAATGTAGAAAATTCTAGACTTTATGAAAGAAAACAAGATAATCTCTATACCAAAACACATGTGAGTCTTTTTGATATGGTTCTCTGATGAGAAATTATGGTCGATCATCCAGAAGGAAAACTCAAGATTAAAGTTCCCAAAGGAACACAAGTCGGAGATATGATTAAAATAAGTGGAAAATGATTTGGTACGGGTGGTATTTTCAATAAGAAATGAGATTTTTTTGTTGTTCCCCAGATTGAAATACCTAAGAAACTCTCTAAAGATCAAGAAAAACTTTGGAGTGAATTAAAAAATAAAAAATAATTTTTATCTGAATAATTCTTGTCTTTTTTTCTCGAAAACTACGTATGGACTACCATTAAACGCTCGATCTTCGGATTGGGTGTTTTTTGTTTATTGGTATGCGCCGGGTGCAATATTTACAAAATATGCTTTGTGATTACCATATCTATATATCGCACCCGGGTACAAATTTTTGTCTTAGCTTTGTCCATTTTTTTCTTTTTTTGTGTGTGTACAATCTCTTGCGGAAATGAGAAAGTATCGAGCCAAGATGAAACATTGATATGTTTATCCGCCGAAACCTAGAGCTCATTCCTTCTGTTTGCATGGCAACAAACACGTATCCCTAGCATATCCCCTCTGAAAATGGGGGGAATAAAAGGGAAATATCTATTATGGAGATAAGTATACCTACATATCTGTAAACAAAAAAAATAAAAATATTTTCTCACCTAGGAAGGAGAAAACCGAAAGATGGAATTTTTTACCAAGAATTGTGTCTGGATTATTATTTTATTGGTAATTGTGTACATAAAAAAAAATCAACTAAAAACCATTACAATTATGAAAAAGTTATTTTTATTGTTGTTGCTTATTGGACTTTTGAGCAGCTGCAAAAAGGATCAAGAAATTATTGCTCCTTCAGAAACAACCGAAAACTCGCCAACACTACTTGATGAAAAAATATTACCAACAAAAGCTGACACGAAAGCTGTGGTAAGTCTTGTAGAAGCAGAAGTTAGTCCTAAATTTGGGAAACCAAACGCTACCTATTATTATTTTAAAGTAACAGATGTTACGGGAACATTGGGCATTTCAGTAAAGTTATATGAAAAAGCTACTGGTGTTACTACGTATTTACCTATGACCAAAATTGGAACTGCTTGGTCGCTTTCTACCAAATTAGCCACTAATGGCTGGTACGATTATCGCTATGTATACACGCTTAGCAAAAACAATATTAGCTCAGTTGCTTATAGTCTTTGCAATACGAGAAATATTTTTTCTTCGACAGGAACTTCAAATATTTCTTGGCCATTTGGTGCTGATGGATCAAGCTGGAATAGTCGTTATGGTTGGAAAGGTGGAGAAGAAGGTGGGAGTGGATATGGTTGGAACCAAGGAACCCATACTGGTACAACTGAGCGTTATTCTGATGATTGGAACAAAACTAATGATAATGGAGCAAGTATTTGTTCTCCATTGGATGGCTATATTGAAGCAATAAGCTCATATTATGTATCTGGATATGGATATAGTAAATACGTATCCGTTATACAGCAAGGTCCTAATGGAAAGCTATATCGCTTTTATGTGGCGCACTTACAAAATGCAGCAAGTGGATTATATGTTGGCAAATATGTTCGAGCTGGAATAGATCAAATAGGTATTCTTGGCTCTACTGGGGCATCTTCACCACACGCTCATACCAATATGCGAGTTAATGACATTTCTGTTCCCTTCTACTTTAATGCCCAATAAAATTCCTCTTGTTTTTATTAAGATTCTTTGTATAGGGGAGGTGTTCCTTCCCTATTTTTTTACTATCTAACCTAGAAAAAATGAAATATGGCTTTATCTGCATTTTGCTATGAATGAGTATATTTTTTGCTTGATGTAATCAGCTAACAAATCAAAAACAACAAATAACTACTGGCGAACAAGTTGTTTCTACGATTTCTATAGAATCATGACAAACACAATTTATAAAAAGTGATTTATATTCATGAACACATATGGGTGGAATATACACTCCTCCTATTTTCATTTCTGGTAACATTATTGTTGTTAGTTGAGGATTTTCCATTTCTATACCAAAAGAAATAGTATATAAAGAATATTCTAGCCAATACACACCTATGAACAAATCATATTATGAATCGGTTTCATTCAACAACAAAGATAATAGTAAAACCTTTTCTTTTCATATATCTAAACTTATACAATCAGAAATTACCTATATAGATAAAGAACTTTGTAAGGTAGAATATTTTGATTGATATATTACAAAATCAGAAAAAATAAAAAACATACAAGGAAGAAATATATATATATACTACGCAACCATTATGGCTAATGGTTTAGATGTTAAACCTACAAAAATTATAGACACACAATTCTGTTTTGTCGATAATGGTATATTGTATAAATTTTATGCTTCTAATTATAGCCATACATATATGAACCAAATCATCGACTCATTTACCTTTCTCAACTAATCCTTCTATCCTACACTTCTTGCTCAATCTTCGGATTGGGCTTTTTTTTATATTTATTTTGCACCCGGGTGGAAATTTTTGTCCTAGCTTTGTCCGTTTTTTTCTTTTTTTGAAGAGATAAAATTCTCATTGTTTTTTTATATCATTACCTATTTTTTCTATGAACAATATGGAAGACCAAAAAGATGATAGCATATCATCAAAAACAAAAAATTCATCAACAGAAAGAGGTTTAAGATATATCCTTACCCAGAAATGTAATTACCAATGTAGTTTCTGTCATAAAGAATGATGTGATGGGTCAGAAAAAGAATTGCTTACTGCGGATGATTATGATTTTATTTTTAGAACTGCAAAAGATATTTTGGGGATCCAACAAGTAACATTAAGTGGAGGAGAACCAATGATGCGCAAGAACGTTTGAAAAATCGGTGAAAATCTTCATGTTTCTTGAGCAAAAGTAGCTATGGTAAGTAACTGATCACTTATTTCCAAGCATCCAGAAGCTATGAAAGATATAGACACAATCAGCATCTCGCTTCATACAACAGACCAAAACATATATACAACATTAACCTGATCTTCTACTAACGTTGATACACTTATCCATGAAATAGATCATATTCAAAAGGAATATCCTCATCTTGAAATAAAGCTCAACAGCATCATTATTCATTGAGAAAACATGCCTGGCAGTAAAGATTTCGAACAAAAAGTCATGCTTGCCAAAGAATATTGACGAAAACTCAAATATTTAGAACTTTGTAATGGTAATACTCCATGACTTATAAATGTTAAAATCTTTGAAAAAAAACTCCTTGAACTTGGTTTTTTATTTTCCCACATTGAGGGTAGAAAACACATATATCAAAAAGATGGTGTAGAAGTCCTTGTCATAAGATCGTTTTGTTGAGAAGCAAAACAGACACAAGATCCTCAATGATATTGTAAACATCTTAGTGATATATTTGTCACGCCAGATGGATATCTCTCCGCTTGTCCTATAGATATCAAAAAAATATCAGCATTTGAAGCTATAACATCCAGAAATATATGAAAGCTTACTAAACTATTTCAGGAGGCTGTCGCCCAAGACACAAATTATGCATGTCATTTTCCTTCTTTTCGTTCTTCTGATATACCAGAACTTCAAGAGACTTCTATCGCTTCAACATAAATATTTTTTTATAGATGTTTTTTTATTTTTAACCCCATTTGTCATGAATAACTATGAAGCACTACATAATGAACAACCTACAACTATTCACACACCTGATATTCAAAGAGACCTGAGGTATGTCCTTACCCAGAAATGCAATTACCAATGTAGTTTCTGTCACAAAGAATGATGTGATGGGTCAGAAAAAGAATTGCTTACTGCGGATGATTATGATTTTATTTTTTCAACAGCACAAAAATCATTATGAATTCATCAAGTGAGTTTGAGTGGTGGAGAGCCAATGATGCGTAAAGATTTATGAGACATCACGCAAAAGCTCAAAAAAAGCTGAGCAAAAATTACTATGGTGAGCAATTGAGCACTTATGTATACGAATCCTGATGCCATTGGTGCTCTTGATACCCTTAATATTTCTCTCCATACAACCAATCAACAACTTTTTACTGAACTAACATGATCTTCTGCACAAATTTACGATATTATTAGTCAATTGTCTTCTATGCAAGAAAAATATCCTCATCTCAATATCAAACTCAATAGTGCTATCATCAAAGACCAAAACCTCCCAGGTAGTCAAGATTTTGAACAAAAAGTTGTGCTTGCAGAAAAATATTGACGAAAACTCAAATACCTTGAGCTTAGTGATGCCGATATTCCTGGATTTGTTGATCTAGAAACTTTTCATGCATGACTTATTGATGCTGGATTTACCCAAACACATACTACAGCTAGACAATGATTTTTTAAAAGATGACCAGTAGAAATCATTACGGGAAGAGTTTTTTGTTCACAAGCAAAACAAACAGATGACGCTCAAGCATACTGTAAACAATATAATGACCTTTATGTTACCCCTGATGGATATCTCTCCGCTTGTCCTATAGATATCAAAAAACTTTCTGCATATGATGCTATTATTTCTAGAAATAGTGAAGAATTGTCATTATTGCTTCAAGAAGCCGTAGACAAAACAACCAACTATAAATGTCCTTTTACTTCTTAATATATTTCATGTTAGAACTAGAAAAAACGTATCTTGTCAAAAAAACACCTACATGATTATTTAATTTTCCTCATAAAGATCTTTTGGATATTTATATCCCCAAGACAAGTGACCATGCCCATATAAGAATTAGAAAACATGGTGATAGTATGGTAATCATGAAAAAGGAACTTACCGATCCTAGTGATCTTTCTTCGATGGAAGAGTCAGTTATTCATCTTAATTTTGAAGAGTTTATTGCATTACAACAAGTTCCCGGTAAACGTATTCACAAGCATAGATATTATATCCCGTATCAATGACTCACTATAGAGGTTGATGTCTTTCAAGATGAGCTTGCCTGACTGGTTATGGCTGATGTTGAATTTCCTGATGAGCGCAGCAAAGAAAAATTTTTAATGCCTGATTTTTGTCTGTGTGAGGTTACCCAAGACGTAACGTTTGCTGGATGACTCTTGTGTGGAAAAACATATAAAGACATTTCAAAAAAATTAGCACTACTTTGATATAAAAAATTATAGTATATTTTGGAAAAACAAGAATATTCTTAGTGATTTTTCAACGCTGAGTAACCATTCTCTAGCTCGTGATTTTTATGCTGTTTATGTTGTTTTTATAAACGGTAGTACCTAGTATTATGTCTTTATTCACTATTGTTTAATAAATATTTTTTTGTGTTTCTTATCTTTTATTTTACTCCTATGGAAGAAATAGGTTTTTATCATAAGCCATATTATATTACAACTTTTTCTAAAACATTAAAACACCATCAAACACATTCTGAAAAAGTACTTCGAGAACAGTTAAGAGCCAAAAAGTTCTTTTGACTAAAATTCCACAGACAAAAACCACTATTTGCATATAGAGAATTTGAATCGCGCAGAGATAGATTTTTTATCGCTGACTTCTACTACCATCCTGCTAGATTAATCATCGAAGTTGATGGTTCTATCCACAATAGAAAAGACGTAAGAGATTATGATCAATTGAGGGAGCATTTACTCAAAGAACGTGGATATAAGATTATAAGATTTACCAACGATATGGTAGATATTGATATTTCAAAGGTATTGGTATGTATTAAAGACACTATCTTTGTCTCTTAGTTTCCCCCTCCCCCCAGGGGATTATTACTCCCCCCTTCCCCCTCTAAAATACCCGGGTACTGTTCCCTTCCTTTATTCTAGAGTGGAGAAGTTCCCTCCTTTGTGGAACAAGGTCCCGCAAGGCGGGAGAGGAGGGTTGGGAGGAGTAAAGATTTTACAAAAAAAACCCTCACCATTTCTGGCAAGGGTTTTTTTCCTTCTCCTCTCTATTTTAGAGAGGTTGGGAGAGTAAGTTTCCGCGAGTGCGGAGATATGATTTATTTATATACATCTCATCTGTATCATACTTTATCTATATAGAATGAGCCATCCTTTTCAAAAAATATTATTCTCAACTTACCCACTCTACATCTATAATATCATTTCTGATTTTCCATAGGTACGATATCTAGACCAGCAAAATCATTCCTTATAATTTTGTCTATAACTATTAGAAGATCTTCTTTTCTCCCTGACTTATTTACTAGCTTTAGCCATTTTTCCACCATCACTATTCTTGATCAGTGTATAAAAATCTTCCATTTTCATTTTTGGTGCAACATCAACATCTACCCACATCTTCTCTTCTATGAAGCGGAGTAATTCTCTATAATCTACTATCTGAGTCCCATACTTTTTAGCTACCTGTGAAGGTACAGATACGGTAAGTGTAGTCATCTTTTCTTTTGTAAGAAGATAAACGATAGTACTATACTGATTTTTCTCGATTTTTCAAGTAGTATCGCACCCGGGTGCTGTTCCCTTCCTCTATGGCACATGTCCCGCAAGGCGGGAGAGGAAGGGTTAGGGATGGAGTAACAAAAAACCCTCACCATTTCTGGCAAGGGTTTTTTTCCTTCTCCTCTCTATTTTAGAGAGGTTGGGAGAGTAAGTTTCCGCGAGTGCGGAGATATGATAGCAACACTCTTTTGATTTGCTTTTTGTTGTTTTTTAATTATACTTCTGATACAAAACTCCTACGGGATCGCTCCGATACATCGGAGCATACAATAAATCACTGGCTACAAAAGGCTTTTGATTTTTTCTTTTAATGTAAAAAAGTCTTGTTCGTTGATCATACCTATTTTTCTGATTAATCTATTTTTGTCATATAATCTAAGCTGAGAAATAATTGCACATTGTTTGACTCCATTACAGTCAAAAGCATCATAATACATTCACTCTTTTTGTTTGGTGGATAATGCTACTCACCAAAAAATATCATTGTTAAATTTTTTGATAATAACTACTGGTCTAGCAAAATCATTTCATTTCCCATTTTGTTCAAATCTAACATTTTTTCACATACTGATAAAAAACACATCTCTTTCTTTAAAGAATATTTCTTGATATTGTTTATCAATAAGTTTCTTTTGTCTATTCCATACATCAAATAGTATTTCTATACTCATATCAATGTTCGTAGCAGATAAATACAACGATTCTACCATTCCAAAACTAGAAAAATACTGACAAAGCTAAGACAAACGTACCAAAATTTTAAAGCACCCGGGTGCTGTTCCCTTCCTCTATGGCACATGTCCCGCAAGGCGGGAGAGGAAGGGTTAGGGATGGAGTAACAAAAAACCCTCACCATTTCTGGCAAGGGTTTTTTTCCTTCTCCTCTCTATTTTAGAGAGGTTGGGAGAGTAAGTTTCCGCGAGTGCGGAGATATGATAGCAACAATTAGATTGTTAACTATTTATATAATTGAGCATGTGTTCATATATCATATATTTCCACTAATTCATACTTTCCATTACTAAGTTCCTTAAAAATAATTCTAATATCACCTGTAACATCTATACTTCTTTTTCATTTATATTTTCATTCTAGTCAATGATTACGGAGTTCTTTATCCATTGGATTTTCTATAAAAATCTCTAGGACAATTTTTACTTTGTCCCTTGTCTTCTGTCCTAGTAACTGATACGATTTGGTAAATGATTTTTTATAAAGAAGCTTCATGATCCAATAGCTTTAAAAAACTAATAGCTTGTTCTCATTCAAATGGTCAATATGAATCTTTTTTTGGATTATAAAAAGCATTCTTAAGTGCAGTTATTTTATCCTTAAGAATATATTTATTATATGTCTTATAGTCTATATTTGTTCCATACTTTTTGATGATACTCTGTGGTACTTTTTCTACTGTTATCGTAGTCATCTTTTCTTTTGTAAGAAGATAAACGATAGTACTATACTGATTTTTCT